>NZ_MUGR01000001.1:0-39668 GCF_002217195.1 Flavobacterium aquidurense
AGATGTGTCCAGACGGTAGGCCTCTATCGGGGCTAGATTAGAAACAATTGGCTTATTTAAGAAAGTTGCTGACTTACAAAGATTCTAAGATGCTAAGTTTTTTTTAGGAATTTAATTTAGAAGACAAATAATTTATAAAGTTTTCATTGTAAGTATTAGCAAAACTTAGAACCTCAGAAACTTCATTTATAAAATACATCATAAGCAAATCGAATCAACGTACCTACAACCACAATCAAAAAGAAAATCCTGATAAAACCATTTCCTTTATTAATCGCCAGTTTTGCGCCAAGCCATCCGCCAAGCCCATTGCTAATCGCCATAGGAATTGCGATTGACCAAATAATCTTTCCTTTTATGGCGAACAAACAAATAGATCCGAAATTGGTTGCCAGATTTACCATTTTGGCATTCGCAGAAGCATGTAAAAAGTCGAAACCTAAAAGAGCAATAAAAGCCACTACAAAAAAACTACCGGTTCCCGGGCCAATAAATCCATCATAAAAACCAACGATGACACTAATGAGCACTGCATAAATTATTTGTGTTGCAGGAGAATGGTCTTTTACAACATGCTGCCCGAAATTTTTCTTTGCATACGTGTATACAAACAATAAAGACAAGACTACCAGCAAAAGCGGTTTCATAAAGTCATTACTCACCATAGTAAGCAAAGTGGATCCTAAAAATGCTGAAGGCACAGCCAGACACATCATGATTATTAGCAGCTTCCACTGAATTACTACTTTTTTCATGTATTGAAAAGCCGCAAAAGCAGTTCCGCTAAAAGCCGGGATTTTTAATGTTCCGATTACTGTTGAAACTGGTAAATAGGGCAACAAAATCAATCCCATTGGTGTTTGGATCAATCCGCCGCCACCAACAATTGCATCAATAAATCCGGCTGCAAATGCTACTAAACAAAGAAAAATTATGATGTATGAATCCATTAAATAGTGTATTTCAGGCAGTTTTAGAAGAATATACAAAAGTAGACTTCCATTTTATTTATTACAATTATTTTAAAGTGGATTTCTCCCTAAAAATTATATTTTTGTTGAAAATTTGAACCAAATGGATTTTACAAGGATTATAGAATTGGCCAGTTATACTTTACCTGCAATTGTTACCGGATTTGTCGCTTACAGTTTTTTTGAATTACACATAAAGAACAATGATAAAAAACGTAATTTTTTATTGAACAGAGAAGCTCATAAAGAATCTTTGCCAATACGCCTCCAGGCTTACGAACGTATGACATTATTTTTAGAGCGTATTAACCTGACTAAATTATTGATCAGAATTGCGCCCATTTCTAACGAAAAGCACGATTATGAAAACTTTGTAATCGATCAGATTGAACAGGAATTTGAGCACAATCTAACGCAGCAAATATATATGTCTGACGAATGTTGGACAATTATTACTACAGCAAAAAACTCAACGATACAAATCATCCGTAAAGCTGCAATGAGCGATCGCGTAGACAGCGCTGATAAGTTGCGTGAGAAAATTTTGAATGATTTATTAGAGAAACAATCACCTAGCAATGCCGCTCTCGGATATATTAAAAACGAAGTGGCAGGATTGTGGTAAAATTTACTCTGACAAGATCAATTATAATTTAATTCATCTTGTCAACTTTTTTATTTCCACCATTTTTCATTGGGCTTGTCCAGCCATCCATTTTTCAGGTATTTTTTAGATACGCTTAATTCTCCCGCTCCTATATCAAAGTCACAATTTATATTAGGAATTCGGTAATCTCCCCAGTTGCATATCTTTTCCTGGACGGAATTATTAGATTTCCATGTGCCGGTAAACGCATTATTAAAATAACCATCTCTGTAACTTTCAATATCGTGATACTTTACAGCGTTATTTTTAGCAACATAAAATATAGTTTCTAACTTTCCCTGAAACTCACCCGTATTCTTTTGTTTTTTATCTTCGATAAACTTATAGCTGGCCGCTAATAATCCCTGACTTTTTATACCTGCATTTTTGTACTCATCATCAAGTCCGAATTTTGCTTTTTTAAGTTCTTTTATGTTTAAAATAGTTATCGTACCTGTAAAATCACAAGTATTTGATTTGACCTGAGATTTGCCATGAACAAGGTATTCGTTTTTATTTTTTTGATTTCTTTTAATCGAAATAAATTTTATTCGCATTCGCTGGTAGTTATCCCCAATAATGCCATAAACAGCATTATTTTCAGTTGTATTCCATAAAACTGAAAAGTCATAATCAGCATATTTATTCACTTCATTTTTTTGAAATACTTCAGATTTATCCCAGATAGAAGTTCTGCATAAACTTGCCTGACAGAATCCATTTAAAGAAAAAAGAAAGGAAAAGAATAAAATTATAGTTTTCATAAAAAACATTAAGTCAATATTGAGAAAAAGAATCTACGGAAAAAATTCCGTTAGAATAGACTAAAAAGAACTTATAGAATTTGAATTATAAAATCAGATGCTTTAAAATCAAACACTATTGAAATGTACGCTCTAAAAAAGCAAGATCATTATCAACCAAAGCTTTTAAAATTTCTGCCGTTTTTTCTTCGTTCTGATCCGTCAATTCTGAAATAAAATTATTATTAAGTTTTTCACTTAAACCAAACCAGGTTTTTTGAATTTTAGCTCTTTTAAAAAAGACATAAAATTCATATTTATCAGGTTTACCAACAACAGATATTGACAAAGCATTTTTATTACCTGAATTTTCGAACTCAAGCGATGGTGAGTGAAATATGTTCCTTGCATTCTTCATCTCTTGTAAATGTGCTTTCCAGGGAAAATTTTGAAATGTATTTATTATCTCTGAAGAATCAATCTTTCCCATTTCAATAATTTTGGGATTTGTGGGTTCACAAATGCTATATCTGAATTCACTCATTTTTTTAAATCTGGTTATTTTTATAATTAGCTATATTACCTGTTGTCACTCATAATCTCAGATTTATTCTGAGCATATTCATAACCTTGTTCCCACCATTCTTTCATTACTTCTTTATTAAAAATAAGAGCATTGTTTGTTAGTTTAGTTGGCGTATAATATAAGTTAAGTTTTACATTTTTATTATTTGCCATCAGTTTTCCTATAGCAATATCATGTTTTTCAACCTGATCTAAGGCAATTCGGAACAAATCAATCATTAGTGAAAAAGGATTTTTGCCAATAACCGTTTTATCCATATTGACTTCGGTTTCCAGAATAATGACATCTATTTCTGTTGCACCGCGATTGATAGCTTCGCGAATAGGAACCAAACTCGAAAATCCACCATCGCCATATTCGTAATTATTTTTTTCTACCAGGCTCATAAACGGAACATAGTTACTGGAAATCCATGACCAATCACAAAACTCTTCGTATGTACAATCTTTTATAGACTTATACTCCGACTCATTCTTAGTAAAATTAGTCACTGTAATCACAACATCACAATGCTGTTTTTTCAGTTTATTAAAATCGGATAACGAAAAGTTTGCTTTAATGTATTTCTGCAGGCCTTTGCTTTCTCCAAAGGTTCTTTTTCCTTTAAAAAACTGACGTAAGACATTGAAGTGATTAATTGTAACGATATCTACTCCATCCTTAACTTTAACCACAAATGGGCAAATATTAAAGATTCCACTCATAGTAACATTGGTGTAAACAGAATGAATTTTTTTGATCTGACCCAAGGCCAAATGCGGAATGAGCAGGCTTCCGGTAGAAGTTCCTATAAACAAATCATATTCGTGTTTTTTTTCTTCTATTAAATACTGCGCTACGCCACCGGCAAACGCTCCTTTACTTCCTCCACCAGAAATAACCAATGCTTTCATAAATATATTGTAGGTTTTCTATTTATTTAGAACACAGAGCGAAGAGGAAAGAGGCAAGAAGAAAGACTTTTCTATTCGCTTTTAATCTCTACTCTTTATTTTATCCTCCATATTCTCTATACTCTATACTCTTGCTTCTATACTCTTGCTTCTATTCTCTTTATTCTATTCTTTCAACAAACGATTTAATTGAAACTGTTCATCGGGGTTCAAATTAGGCAAAATTCTTTCAAACGAAGCACGCATTTCGGAATTTTTCAATAAAAATCTAATGGAGTCTCTTCCAAATTTAGAAAACTGCCACATATGATGTGTAGTTGCATTGACCAGATTCGATAGTACCTGATCGTTTATAATCTTAAACGAAAGCAATTTCTCAAGCGCATTTTGTCGCGTTGTAGCTTCGTATTTTATTGATGAAAAAGCAATTAATTCAGAAGCTAAAACTTCTGGATTGTCACTGTAATTGGGTGTTGATAAAGCTAGTGAAAGCCATAAAGTTCTAAGATTAAAATCGTTAAAACCGATCCAGTTTTTTGACCTCTCCAAATATTCCGTGCGATGATCAGGAAAGTTTTTCCAGAGATAATACAGGGCGACTTCTTGTGTCTGGTATGATTTGTCATTTAGCAAAGTTTCGTAATCAGCTCTAAAGTCCTCCGGAATTCTACTTAAAGAAGCTGCGACAGCCTGACGAACTTGTATGTTATTTGTTTTTAAAGCAATCTGTAATAATTCCTTTTTATCCTCATATTTCTCCGTCTCTACCTGGCCGACAATCGCTTCTTTTACAGCTTCATAAACATTCGATTCTAAAGTCTTTCTTAAGAAATCCTGTTTCTCAGCTAATGGAGTTTTCTTTAGCTTATCTACTTCCAGGCGAACCTGAATCGCTTTGTTTTTACTTAATAAAGCGTTTGCCGCGGGTGTATCAAAAGCTGTAGATTCTAACCAGGTTTTCTGAAATTTATCTAAATCGAAATTGGCTGCTTTTTTAATCTCGTCAAAGAAATTTTGTGTGTTTACATTTTGGAAAGCATACTTTTTAAGATAACTTTTTATCGCTTTTTTGAAAGCTTTATCCCCAATAGACTCATGTAAAACAAACAGTGCCCAGGCTCCTTTTTCGTAAAAGGTCAATGAACTCGCCTTAGCATTCAAAACGGGAATTGTATCTGTTCGTGAAGCAAATTTGATCTGTTGTGCTGTCTGATATAATTTCGAGTAGAAAAAATCGTCACCATAAATCTCTCTTTCGGCCAATGCGGCGTAATACGTTGCAAAACCTTCCTGAAGCCAGTGATGTGTACTGCTTTCTGCTGTAATTAAATCGCCAAACCAGTGATGCGCCAATTCATGAGCATCAACATTGGTATAATTTCGATCTTCAAAACCTATTGAATCGACTACATAACGTGTTGCAAAAAGTGTGGTAGTTGTGTTTTCCATTCCGGCATACAAGAAATCACGAACCGGAATTTCTCTGTAAATTTGCCAGGGATACTTCACCCCTATTTCTTTCTCTAGAAAATCAAAAATATGTTTCGAATAGCGATACGTTGGTTCAAAACGATTGGTGTCTTTATTTTCAAGATAATATTCTAACGGAATCTTAGATTTTGCCCTAAACTCTTTCTTATCAAATTTTCCAATTGCAAGCATCAGCAAATAAGAGCTCATCGGGTTTTCCATTTGATATTGCCAATAAATCACATTTCCGCTTGTTTTCTTTTCTTTTAAGATTCCGTTAGAAACTACCTGATATTCTTTATCATAAGTGATTTCCAGACTAAAAATAACTTTTTCGTTCACATCATCAAAACTCGGAAACCAATTGCTGGTATACCTTCCCTGACCTTGTGTCCAAATCTGTACTTCAGCATTTTCAATATTTACAAAATAAAGAGCTTGCTTGGGTTTTACCGAATATTTGAAAGTTAAATGGTTTTCTGCTTTCCGGAACTTATTCAGAATTTGTAATTCTTTGCCGGTATTAACAAATAAAACATCTTTATTATCAATCTGAACATCAGAAAACTCCATGTTTTTGGCATCGATTTTAATCGTATCAATAGCTTTTAAAACTTCAAACTTATAATCGACTGTTCCGGAAACTGATTTTTCGACGGCGTTTAGTTTCAATTGTCCGTTAACCGATTTAAAATCGACGTATTGGGTTTGCTGTGCAAAAACGAAACTGGTAATAAAAAGAAAGATGTATTTCATTGAAATCAATTTGAAGGCAAAATCCCAAAGTTACAAAGGTTTCACTAACAAATCGAAGGAAATTTGTATGTTTACCATAGAAAATTATAACGACGTGTCTACACCCAAAAAAGCCTTATTTAACTGGAGCAGCGGAAAAGATTCTGCTTTGGCTTTATACAAAATAGTACAAAACCCTGATTTTGAAATTGAATGTTTAGTAACAAGTGTCAATCAGGAATTCCAACGTGTTTCTATGCATGGCGTTCGTGTTGATCTACTTCAGGCTCAGGCAAAAAGTATCGGGTTACCATTAAAGATCCTGCAAATTCCGGAAATGCCTACGATGGAGGTTTATGAAAATGTGATGACTGAAGCTTTAAACGAATTAAAAGATGAGGGAATTACACATTCCGTTTTTGGCGATATCTTTCTGGAAGACCTGCGTAAATACCGCGAAGATCAATTGGCTAAAATTGGTTTTCAAGGAGTTTTTCCGCTTTGGAAAATCCCGACAAACCAATTAATTCAGGAATTTATAACACTTGGTTTCAAAACAATTATAGTTTGCGTCAATGAACGCTACTTAGATAAAAGTTTTGTTGGACGAATTATCGATCAGAACTTCATCAATGATTTACCGGATAATGTAGATGTTTGCGGCGAAAATGGTGAATTCCATACTTTTACTTTTGACGGGCCTATTTTCTCTGAACCTATCGATTTTGAAGTTGGAGAAATCGTTTATCGCAAATATGAGAAACCTAAAGAACAAGATTCTTCTAATAAATCCTGCGATACCGATACTAATGATGCTTTTGATTTTGGATTCTGGTATTGTGATTTAATTTAAAAAAATGAAAAACGCCAACCTCAGAAAACCTTTTATCCTAATAATACTGATAGCCACCATCATATTTACCTGTCAAAGTTGTTTGGTAAGCAGATGCAAAAGACCTCAGATTATTGGTTATGTTTATGATTCTATTACCAAAAAACCCATTGAAAACTGTAAAGTTGGAGAAAACACGACTGATGCTAAAGGTTATTTTCAATTAAAAGAATTACGCTATTCTGAGTTTACTTTTATGGGTTATGAAGCACCACCACTAATGGTAAACGAAACAATTTATAAAGAAGGTTACCAAAAGAAATCTATAGCGTTATTCAACCCGTTTGGAGGTGGAATCAGAAAAGGGGCCCTTCATAATGCCGACACCATTTTTTTAAGAAGAATACCTTTGATAATTAAGCAATTATAGAATAAGCTAATTATTTTTAAAGCTACCTGATTTTCTAATTATTCATTAAACATATTCAGCAAATTCGTCACCGTATTCCAGTTTCTTATGGTTGCTGTGACGTTTAGTTTTTTCTCAATATATTTTTGATCAAATCTTGTTTTTCCGGCTCCAACCGCATATTTAATAAAAACTCTGTTGCCATCAATACTCGCTTCATCTGGTTTGAATTGGCTGATCTTCAGATCATTTATATTCTCACTCTTCAAAGCTACAGAAACAAATGCGACATAAAGTTTTTTAGTGTCTATTTCTTTTTCTTTTAAAAAAGGGCTGTTTTTAAAACACAATTCCAGATCTTCTTTGGTGATAACGATTGTTGGAACTTCGTGTCCGAAAACTTTAAAAATCTCCTGTTTGATCATAAAGCCCACTTTCGAAGCGCTTTCTTCATCAGAATCAATAAAAACATTTCCTGATTGCAAATAAGTGCGTACGTTCTGAAACCCGATATTTTCTAACATCGTTTTCAAAGCCTCCATTTTCATCATATTGTGACCGGAAACGTTGATTCCTCTTAAAAGTGCTAAATGTGTTGTCATATTTATGGGTTTTAAAAACAAAAAGTATTCAACTTCAAGAATTGAATACTTTTTATCACTGCAAACTTACAGCTTTTTATTTCGACTTTTTATATATCAAACCAGGGCCATCACACATTTGCCAGGAATTTACCAGTAATCCTTCTTTATTGATAGACAGATTTTCAGTCAAATTTCCGCTGCAGGTACCAATTATGTCATTGTTTTCGTCATAAGTCAACTCAAAATTTAGTTCATTATCAATCTTTGTCATTACAAATTTACCAGTCACAGTAGTCGTTTTATTATCTTTTATTCTTGTTTTTACAAATGTTTTATCCATATTAAAAATATAAGATTCCTGCCAGCCCAATTTGTCAAAGATAATATTGGCCGGTTTAAAACCCGTTACTTCAATTAACGTCCATTTTCCGTGATAATCAGAGGGATTTGGTGATTTAGCTTTTTCATTTGAACAAGAAATGAAAAGTAAAATTAGAACGAATGCAATCCCTATTTTTTTCATTTATTTTGATTTTTAAGACTTTGTATATTTAATAGATTCTTATTCTGTTAAATGGTTGCTTCATTTTACGACTAAACAGCATAAAAATAATAATTGATTCTTCTATGCCTTAACAATCTCGGTTTTTCACAAAGAACAAAACGAACAAACCGACTGAAAAATCAGCAATATAATTTTCATATGCTTAATTTTGAAACCCGATAAGACTTTTAAATTTCCCAATTTAAATCTATCTTCGCTTTTCAAAAAAGTAAAGAAAGCAAAACAGCATTCTCTTTTCTTTATTCTATTTTCTAAAATCTAAAGATCAAAAGTCTAACCATCTGAAATAAAATGTCTAATAATCTCCTTGAAACCCCAATTGAATACTTAAAAGGTGTTGGTCCCAATCGTGGCCAATTACTTCGTAAGGAATTGGGCATTCATAAATATCGGGATTTAGTCAATTTTTTTCCGAACAGATATATTGACAGAACACGTTATTATAAGATTAATGAACTTCAAAACACAGGTGCAGAGGTTCAGATTATTGGAAAAATCATTAATATAAAAACAGTTGAATTTGCCAAAAACAAGAAACGTCTGGTTGCCACTTTCGTGGATGATACGGGGCAAATTGATCTCAATTGGTTTCAGGGACATAAATGGATAAGGGAAAGTCTGAAACTCAATGAAGTTTGCGTAATTTTTGGAAAATGTTCTGTTTACGGAAGCCAGTTTAGCATGGCGCATCCGGAAATCGAGCTGTTAAGCGATCATGAAAAAAGCCTTCGCTCTGCCATGCAAGCCGTTTATCCTTCGACCGAAACCCTTACCAATAGAGGTGTTTCGAACAGAACGATCAATAAAATGATGGAGCAGTTGTTTATTGAAACACAGGCTTTATTTACCGAGACTTTTCCGCCTTACTTAATCGAAGAGTTAAAACTGATTTCAAAAAGAGCCGCTTTATTCAACATCCATTTTCCCAAAAGTACTGATGCTTTGGCAAAAGCCCAATTTCGACTGAAGTTTGAAGAATTATTCTTTATTCAATTGCAGTTGATTACTAAAAACCTGATTCGGAAACATAAAATAAAAGGACATCCGTTTACAAAAGTGGGCGAACTTTTTAATGATTTTTACCAGAACCATCTTCCTTTTCAGCTTACCAATGCGCAGAAAAGAGTAGTCAAAGAAATTCGTTCAGATATGGGAAGTAACGCCCAAATGAACCGATTACTGCAAGGTGACGTGGGTTCAGGAAAAACTATTGTGGCTTTTTTGAGTATGCTTTTGGCAATAGACAATGGTTTTCAGGCTTGTTTGATGGCGCCAACTGAAATTCTGGCCAATCAGCATTTTATTGGATTGTCTGAGTTGGCTGAAACCTTAAATCTTAATATAAAAATACTAACCGGTTCTACTAAAATCGCCGCAAGAAGAATCATTCATGAAGAGCTTGAAAACGGAAGTTTACATATCATTATCGGTACTCATGCTTTGCTTGAAGATAAAGTAAAATTTCAAAATCTAGGCTTGGCAGTTATCGATGAGCAGCATCGTTTTGGAGTAGAGCAAAGATCTAAATTGTGGAAAAAGAATGAAATTCCGCCACATGTTTTAGTAATGACCGCAACTCCTATTCCAAGAACGTTGGCGATGAGTTTGTATGGTGATTTGGATATTTCAGTAATTGATGAATTGCCACCGGGCAGAAAACCAATTCAAACCGTACACAGATTTGACAGCAATCGTCTGAAAGTCTGGAAATTTTTAAGGGATGAAATCGCCTTGGGAAGACAAATTTATATTGTTTACCCGCTGATCCAGGAATCTGAGAAAATGGATTTCAAAGATCTAATGGACGGTTACGAAAGTATTTCACGTGATTTTCCGCTCCCGCAATATTCGATTTCGATATTACACGGTAAAATGAAACCTGCAGATAAAGATGCCGAAATGAAACGCTTTTCTGAAGGCAAAACCAATATAATGGTAGCAACAACTGTAATTGAAGTTGGTGTAAATGTACCAAATGCGAGTGTAATGATCATCGAAAGCGCAGAACGTTTCGGTTTATCACAATTGCATCAGCTGCGCGGTCGTGTAGGTCGTGGAGCTGAACAAAGTTATTGTATTCTAATGACAAGCTTTAAACTAAGTTCTGACAGTAAAACCAGAATGGAAACTATGGTTCAGACAAATGATGGTTTCGAAATTGCCGAAGTCGATCTTAAACTTCGGGGTCCAGGTGACTTAATGGGCACACAGCAAAGCGGTGTTTTAAACCTTCAGATTGCTGATATTGTACGTGACAGGGATATTTTGGGTCTTGCCCGAAACTACGCCATGAAGATTCTTAAAGAAGACGCACCTTTACAAAAACCGGAACACGCTGTGTTAAAAGCCGTTTTTATAGAATTGACAAAAAAGAAAAATATCTGGAATTATATTAGTTAGGAAAGGTTCAAAGTGGCAAAGGAACAAAGGGACAAAGGCTTGGAGTGTTAAGTAAAGACACTAAGAGGCTGAGACGCTAAGATTCTAAGTTTTTTTTAGAACAAACATTTAGAATTTGGAATTTTAAAAATTGGGATTTCTAAAAACTTTCTCCTGTTTCAAGACCTAAAACCTTCAATATGAAGCAGTTTTTTATATAAGAATTCTACAAACTTTGTTAAAATCAGGAACGGATTATCTAATCCCAAAATTAAAACAGTAAAAATAAATTCAACCTTATTAAACCTTTTTCCGCAAAGCATATCTAATTACAAAAAAGAAGCGAACAAAGCTGTTAAAAGACATTTAAAATTAACATTATACAAGTGTTAAATAAAACACAACATCTTTCGTTTTCATTTCAAAAAGTTAATTTTGTTGGCTTACTAAAAACACATACCAAAAAAACATTTACCTCAATTTTATGAAAGTAAAAAACCTTATTTATGCCCTGCTGATTATATGCATCGGAGGATTTATCACCTATAGAATAGTTTCGAATAAAAAGAAAAATGACGAATCTAAAAATTTTGGAGACAAAGACAAACCAACCACAGTAACGGGAATTATAGTAAAAACTGCCACTTTCGATAATAACTTATCCCTGTCAGGATCTATTGAAGCAAATGAACAAATAGAAATTCATAGTGAAGTTTCGGGAATTGTTGAAGGGATTTATTTTACTGAGGGTAGTTTTGTAAATAAAGGCCAGGTTCTGTTTAAGGTAAATGATATCGAACTTAAAGCTCAATTAAGACAGGCTGTAACCAAAGAAGGTCTGGCTGGTGAAAACGAAAGAAGAGCCAAATTATTGCTTCAGAAAGAGGCTATTAGTCAGGAAGAATTTGATGTTGCCAATGCTGATTATGCTTCGATGAAAGCACAAACACAATTAATAAGAGCACAAATTGCAAAAACGGCTGTAAAAGCACCTTTCTCAGGTAAAATTGGTTTGCGTTCTATATCACCTGGAACTTATATTACGCCAACCGTTTTGGTGGCCAAATTAGTAAATACAGGAAAATTAAAAATTACATTTTCTGTTCCTGAAAAATATGCTTCGCAAATAAAATCGGGTTCAACAATCGATTTCTCGGTTTCAGGATCAGATAAAGTGTATAATGCAAAGATTTATGCGATTGAACCGGAAGTTGAAGTAGCAACACGTACTTTAAAAATTCGCGCTATTGCAGATAATATCGACGGAAAACTTTTTCCTGGAACTTTTGCTGATGTAAAACTACCTTTAAACACCATTAAAGATGCCATAGTGGTACCTTCAGAAGCAATTGTACCTGTTCAGAGCGGTAAAAAAGTGTATGTAGCCAATATGGGGAAAGCCAAAGAAGTGATGGTTGATGCTACTACAAGAACCGATTCTTCGATTTTGATTTTATCAGGATTAAAAGCCGGAGACACCTTGATTACCAGTGGCGTAATGTCATTAAAAAATGAGGCATCTATAAAAGTTAAAGTAAAAAAATAATTTTAAGTTAAGAGTTATGGGTTATGAGTTAGATCTGAGTTATAGGTTTTAAGCTTCAAGTCTTATTTCTATTTTCTTTATTCTATTTTCTAAAATCTAAAATCTGAACTCTAAAATCCAAAATCTCACATGAGTTTATCTACTACTAGTATAAAAAGACCTGTTTTAACCATTGTACTGAATCTTTTGATTATTCTATTCGGTTTCATTGGTTATACGTTTTTGGGTGTTCGCGAATTTCCTTCGATCGACCCTGCACAGGTTTCCATTAGAACCAATTATACAGGAGCCAATTCTGACATTATAGAATCACAAATCACAGAACCTCTTGAAAAAGCTGTAAATGCAATTGATGGGATTCGAAACATCACATCATCCAGTAATCAGGGAAGCAGTAATATTACCATCGAATTTAATCTGGATAAAAATCTTGAAGAAGCAGCAAATGATGTTCGTGACAAGGTTTCGCAAGCTGTTCGAAGCCTGCCTCAGGATATTGATGCGCCGCCTGTAGTTTCTAAAGCCGATGCTGACAGTGAATCTATTATTTCGATGACTGTACAGAGTGACAGCCGAAGTTCTTTGGAATTAAGTGATTATGCCGAAAATGTTATTTCGCAGCGTTTAGAAACGATTCCCGGAGTAAGTGGTGTTCAAATTTGGGGACAAAAACGTTACGCAATGCGTTTGTGGATTGATCCTATAAAATTAAACGCTTATAACTGCACGGTTTCTGATGTTCGAAATGCCTTAAACGCACAAAACGTAGAATTACCATCTGGAAAATTAACCGGAAACAATACAGAATTAACGGTAAAGACCATTGGAAATCTTTCGAAACCGGAAGAATTTAATAATATTATCATCCGGACAGACGGGGATAAAATTGTCCGTTTGAGCGATGTTGGCGGTGCTGAACTAGGCCCTGAAAATATCGAAACATCTTTAACATCCTCAGGGCTTCCTATGATTGGTATGGCCATTGTGCCAATGCCGGGAGCCAATTACCTTGATATTTCGAAAGAATTTTACAAAAAATATGATGCTTTAAAAAAGGATCTTCCAAAGGATATTAAACTAAATATCGCACTTGACAATACCCTTTTCGTAAAAAAATCGGTACATGAAGTAGCCGAAACTTTGGGGATTTCGATTATTCTGGTAATCATCATTATCTATTTGTTTTTTAGGGATTGGGCCATTGCATTCAGGCCTTTAATTGATATTCCGGTGTCTTTAATTGCTACGTTTTTTATTATGTGGCTTTTTGGATTCTCAATCAACGTATTAACCTTATTGGCAATTGTATTGGCAACCGGTCTGGTAGTTGATGACGGAATTGTAGTAACCGAAAATATCTTCAAAAAAGTCGAAGAAGGAATGTCGCCTATCGAAGCAGCTATAAAAGGTTCTAACGAAATTTTCTATGCCGTAATTTCAATTTCCGTTACACTTGCTGCAGTATTCCTGCCTGTAATTTTCTTAGAAGGTTTCGTAGGCCGACTCTTTCGGGAATTTGGGGTCGTGATTGGCGCCGCGGTATTAATTTCGGCTTTTGTATCGTTGACTTTAACGCCAATGCTGAATGCTTATTTAATGAAAGGCGGAGAACAGAAAAAATCGAAATTCTACATAAAAACCGAACCATTTTTCGAAAAATTAAATAGCGGATATGCTGAATCTCTAGCCCGATTCATGGAAAAAAAATGGATCTCCTTCCCTATTCTTATTGCTTGTTTTGGATTGATTTATTTATTTTTTACCATACTCCCAAAAGAAACTGCACCTTATGATGACCGTAGTTCGGTAACGATGCGTATGACAACTCCTGAAGGTTCATCTTATGATTATACCAACCGTTTTATGCAGGAAATGTCAAGATTGGTTGATGATTCTATCCCGGAGAAAAAAGTAAGTTTAGTTATTACCGCTGGAGGTTCCGGAGGTTCAGCCACAAATTCAGGTTTTATCAGACTTTCACTAAAAGAACCAAACGAAAGAAACAAGTCTCAAAAAGAAATTGCGGATCAGTTAACCAAATGGACTAAAAAATACCCGGATGCTAAAACATCTGTAATTCAGCAGCCTACCATTGCCGTAAACCGACGTGGCGGACTTCCGATTCAGTACATTATTCAGGCTCCTAATTTTGAAAAACTAAGAGAAAAAATTCCTCTTTTCATGAGTGAAGTGGGTAAAAGTGATGTTTTCTCGACTTCAGATGTCAATTTAAAATTTAATAAACCTGAAATCAACGTAAGTATCGATCGCGAAAAGGCCGAGAGTTTAGGAATATCAATTATGGATATCGCTCAGACTTTGCAGCTTTCTTTAAGCGGGCAGCGTTTTGGATATTTCATTAAAAACGGAAAACAATATCAGGTTATTGGTCAGTTTGATCAAAAAGACCGTTCGAAACCATTGGATTTAACTTCAATGTTTGTTAGAAACAAATCCGGTCAGTTGATTCAGATGGATAATGTCGTAAAAGTCGAAGAGCAAAGTAACCCGCCACAATTGTATCATAATAACAGATACATGTCAGCAACAGTTTCTGCAGGTTTGGCGCCGGGCAAAAGTATCAGCGACGGTATAAAAGAAATGGATCGAATTAAAGCTAAAGTTTTAGATCAGAGTTTTACCACCGATTTAAGTGGAGAATCACGAGATTTTGTCGAAAGCAGTTCGAATACTTCTTTTGCTTTTGGATTGGCTTTGTTATTAATCTTTTTGATTCTTGCAGCACAATTCGAGAGTTTTATCGATCCGTTGATTATTATTCTCACCGTGCCAATGGCCGTTGCAGGAGCTTTATTCTCCTTATGGCTATTCAATCAAACCTGGAATATTTTCAGTCAGATTGGTACCGTAATGCTTATTGGTCTGGTAACTAAAAATGGTATTTTGATTGTGGAGTTTGCCAATCAGCTGCGAGAACAGGGAAAACCAAAAATGGAAGCAATCCTTGAAGCATCAGAAGCACGTTTACGCCCAATTTTAATGACCAGTTTGGCCATTGCCTTAGGTGCATTACCAATCGCAATGTCACTTGGAGCAGCGTCTACCAGTAGAATTGGGATGGGAGTTGTTATTGTTGGAGGAACAATTTTCTCATTGGCACTGACACTTTTTGTAATTCCGGCAATTTATTTGATGTGGTCTAAAGCCAGAAAACATTATCCTGAATTTGATCATATCGAAGAATACGAAAGAGAGAGCCATAAATAGATATTAAAATTTGAAATAATATAGCAGCTGTGAATTTCGTTTTTAAAATGTCCATTCGCAGCTAACCATTCATCATATGAAAACTAAAATAACATTAATAAGTCTCGTTTTATTTTTGTTTTGTGTAGCAAAAAGCAGCGCACAGGAAATCCTGACTATCGAAGACGCTATGAAAATAGCTTTAGAAAATAACTTCGAAATTAAGATTGCTAAAAATAATTCAACAATAAGCGAAACCAACGTAACTATTGGAAATGCTGGTCTTCTGCCAACTGCAACAGCTAATATTGTAGATAATAACAGCGTTACCAACTCAACACAGGTACGTCAGGACGGAACATCTACTACATTAAATAATGCAAAAAACAACAGTTTAACGTATGGAGTTAGTTTAGGCTGGACTGTTTTTGACGGAATGAGAATGTTTGCCAGATACGATCAGTTAAAAGAGCTTCAAAAATTAGGCGATGCCGAACTAAAAAGAACGGTTTTAATGAAAATTGGTCAGGTAAATTCAGCTTATTATGATTTAGTGCAGCAACAACAGCAGTTATCAGCTTTAGATACTACAATTGTAATTTCTAAACAAAGAGTTCAATTGGCGCAAAACCGTTTCACGATTGGTAAAGCTTCAAAATTAGAAGTTTTAAATGCGCAGGTTGATTTAAACACCGATCAGGTTGCTTTATTAAGACAAAAAGAATCCTATAAAAATGCCAAAATTTTACTGAATCAGTATTTAGCACGTGATCCACAAATCGATTTTACAGTAACTGATTTGGTCACTGTAGATAATAAACTGGTTTTGATAGATTTAATGGATCTGGCAAAAAAACAGAATCCGGCTTTAGAAGCGCAGGTTATCAATAAACGTATTGCAGAATTACAACTTAAACAAGTAAAAGCAAGCCGATATCCAACCGTAAATCTAACTTCAGGTTATAATTTTTCTGAAAGCCAGTCGAGTCTTGGATTTACAAGCGAAAACTCTTCAAAAGGTTTTAATTATGGTTTTAATGCTTCGCTGAATATTTTTGATGGATTGAATCAGCATCGAAATGAAAAAGTAGCCAAACTGCAAATTGAAAACTCTCAAATTGCCATTGAGCAACAAAGTATGATTTTGAATACGCAATTGAGCACGGCTTTTCAAACCTATTTAACCAACTTAGAACTAATAGACTTAGAAGAAGATAATCAAGCAATTGCCAAACAAAACTTAGATATTACGCTTGATAAATTCAGAATAGGAACCATTACAACCCTTGATTTCAGAACGGCGCAATTGAATTATGTAAACGCAAAAGTACGTTACAGCAACGCACAATATGAGGCAAAATTATCTGAAATTGCATTGAAAGAATTAGCCGGAAATATTAATTTTTAAAGTAAATTTGATTTCAAAACGAACATAAATGATCTCATATAATACTAAAGACTGGTTTACTTTTATTTTTCATATTCATAAATCAGATACCGTTAGAAAGTTATTTCCTGTAATGATCGCGATCGGAATCTACTCTTCTATTATTGGATATCTCGAAATTGCTTATTTTAAAGTAGGTAAAAACGATTATATCCATAACATCCCGATTATGCACGGTATGTTGGGTTTTGTGATTTCGTTACTGCTTGTTTTCAGAACCAATACAGCCTACGATCGTTGGTGGGAAGGGCGAAAATTATGGGGAGGTCTTGTAAATAATAGCCGTAATCTGGCGATCAAGCTTTCTGCAATGCTTAAAGATGAGAATGATCGAAAGTTTTTCAGAAAATTCATTCCTACTTATGCTGAAATTTTACACAAACACCTGCATGATTCTGAAACGAGTAAACAGCTTTTTGACGATGTAGATCTTGAAATTGATCATCATAAGCACAAACCGAATCAGGTAAAAAGAATGATGTTTCATAAAATGAATGACCTGTATGATTCAAAAAAGATTACAGGAGATCAACTCATTATTCTAAACCAGGAATTACAAGCTTTTACGGATATATGCGGTGCCTGTGAGAGAATCAAAAACACGCCTATTCCCTACTCTTACAGCGCTTTTATAAAAAAATTCATTTTTATTTACACCATGACGCTGCCCTTTGGTTATTCTATTAGTCTTGGGTATTTTGTAGCTCCGGTCGTTGTTTTTATTTTTTACGTACTGGCGAGTTTAGAACTTATTGCCGAAGAAATTGAAGATCCGTTTGGAGACGATGAAAATGATTTACCCACAAAAAAAATAGCAGAAAACATCAAAAAGCACGTTGAAGAACTAATTTAATTAAACGTTAAATGTGATTTTTATATTCAAATTTTGATTAAATTTAAAGACTTTACTTAAAATTTAACCACAATGAATAACCAACGTGCTTTAATTCATCCTCCGCATTTATCGAACGAAAAATCATTAAAAACACTTGTCGAAAACAGGACGGTTTATACTTTAAATCATTGTGAGCTCAATATTTTCGAAACGTATGAATCTTCGACTCTGGTTCCTCTAAAATTTAATGATTTTGTAGTAACGAGTATGCTTCGCGGCAAAAAAGTAATGCATCTTTTTGATGAACCCGGATTTGATTATCTGCCGGGAGAAACCGTTGTGATTCCCTCCAATGTAGAAATGAAAATTGATTTTCCTGAAGCTTCAAGAGAAAATCCAACGCAATGTCTGGCACTTGCAATAGACAAACCTAAAATCACAGAAACATTAAATTTTCTGAACGAACGTTACCCAAAAGATGGTGCTGATGCGTACTGGCAGTTGAATTATCAAAACTATTTCTTTTATAATAATGTAGATCTTGCCTCAACCATCAATAAGCTGATTAAGGAATGTATGGGCACTTCGATTACCAAAGATGCTTTGGCTGACCTGACTTTGCAGGAATTATTAATCCGCATTATACAAACGCAGACGATAAAATCAATTGATGATGGAGTTGCAATTCAATCTAATAATCCGATTTTTGAAGTAACGGAATTTATTAAACTCAATTTAAAAGAGAATATAAACCTTAAAAGTCTTAGCGAAAAAGCCTGCATGAGCACTGCATCGTTCTATCGCTTTTTTAAAAGAGAATTAGGCATGAGTCCGATTGAGTATATTTTGAATGAAAAAATAAAGCAAGCCAAAAAATTACTCAGAAATCCCGGAATCCAGATTAACGAAGTGTGTTATTTATCCGGTTTTGAAGATGCTAATTATTTTATCCGATTGTTTAAAAAACACGAAGGAATTACTCCTAAGCAATATCAGTTACTGTATATTAATTAAGGTACTGAGATGCTGAGTTGCTAAGGTTTTTTCTTAGCTGCGTAACCTTTTCCCTTCCTGTCTTATGTCTTTGAATTTAAAAAACTTACTCAATAAAAGTAACAGGTTCCAGATCTTTCTCTTCTTCTTCAGTAAAAATTCTATATTCAATTTGGAATGTTTTTTTGAGAGGGGTTTCCAATGAAAAACCTCCAACACCAAAGGCATCAATTACTTTTAAGGTAAAATGCGCATGTTTCCAGTATTCGAATAAATCCTTGTCGACCCAAAATTCAGTATCTTCGATCGTTCCTATACAAACATCTCCCGTACGCTGATAATATCCTCCTTTTTCAAAACATTGTGGCTGGGTGCCTTCACAGCAGCCTCCGGCCTGATAAAACATCAGTTCTCCGTGTTTTTCTTTTAGGATTTTTATCAAATCAATGGCTTTATCCGTGGCGTCAAGTCTTTTTATCATGATAATAATAATTAAAAAAAAGTAACAAACTTATAAGAGTACAAGTTTGTTACTTTTTTGGTTTTTAGCTATGCTTTTGCAATTTCAAGAACGACTCGTCCTTCGATTTGCCCTTTCTTCATTTTGTCAAAAACTTCGTTAATATTCTCCAGTTTTGCCGGAGTAACAGTAGCTTTTACTTTTCCTTCAACTGCAAATTCAATTGCTTCTTTCATGTCTTTACGTGTTCCTACAATCGAACCGCGAATTGTAATTCTGTTTAAAACGGTATCAAAAATTGACAAATCAAAATTACCCGGAGGAAGTCCGTTGAGTGCCATTGTACCTTTTCTCCTTAATGTTTCGAGACCTTGCTTAAAAGCAATAGGAGAAACTGCAGTAATCAATGCCCCATGCATTCCACCGACTTCTTTCTTTAAGAATTCTCCAGGATTTTGATTTTTTGCGTTTACTACTAAATCTGCTCCAAGTTTTTTGGCTAGATCCAGTTTATCATCTGCTACATCTATTGCCGCAACATGCATTCCCATTGCTTTGGCATATTGTACCGCAACGTGTCCAAGACCTCCGATTCCTGAAATCGCAACCCATTCTCCGGGTTTAACTTCCGTTTCCTTAAGTCCTTTATAAACTGTTACTCCGGCACAAAGGATTGGCGCCATCTCCATAAAATTCACATTTGATGGCAAAAGACCAACATATCTTGCATCTGCAATCACATATTCAGCAAATCCCCCATCTACACTGTAACCTCCATTTTGCTGTGTATCGCATAATGTTTCCCAACCGGTAATGCACTGATCACAACCACCGCACGCACTATAAAGCCATGGCACACCAACTGCATCACCTTCTTTTACATTTTTTACCTCCTGCCCTACAGCAACCACATATCCTACGGCTTCATGGCCAGGAATTAAGGGCATTTTTGGTTTTACAGGCCAATCTCCTTCTACTGCGTGTAAATCAGTATGACAAACTCCACTTGCAATTACTTTTACGAGAATTTCATTTCTTCCCGGGCGTTTAACTTCAACTTCTTCAATTTTCAAAAGAGAACCAAATTCTCTAATAACGGCGGCTTTCATAGTTTTCGGTAGCATATACTTGATTGATTAGTGAGAATAGTACGTTTGTTGAACCTACTATTCTCAGGTTTATATAAGGGTTGTAATTTATTCTTAGAAGAAACCTAATTTCTTTTTATCATAAGAAATTAGCATATTTTTAGTCTGGCGGTATTGCCCTAACATCATTTTGTGGTTTTCACGACCAATTCCGGATTGTTTGTAACCTCCAAAAGGCGCTCCTGCAGGGTAAGAATGATATTGATTGATCCAGACACGACCTGACTGAATCGCTCTTGGAACCTGATAAATTTCATGCGCATCACGTGTCCATACTCCCGCTCCCAAACCGTACATGGTATCATTGGCTATTTCAATAGCTTCCTCGGTAGTTTTAAAAGTAGTTACTGCCAGAACGGGCCCAAAGATCTCTTCCTGAAAAATTCGCATTTTGTTATGTCCTTTAAACAAAGTAGGTTTGATATAATAACCACCTTCAAGATCTCCTCCTAAATGATTTTCATCACCTCCGGTTAGCAATTCTGCGCCTTCTTCTTTACCAAGTTTGATATACGACATGATTTTTTCTTTTTGCACTAATGAAGTCTGCGCACCAATCATAGTCGATTTATCCAGCGGATTCCCGGCAATAATAGCTTCGGTTCTTTCGATAACTCTCGCAATAAACTTCTCGTAGATATCCTCATGAATTAACAATCTTGACGGACACGTACATATTTCACCCTGATTTAAGGCAAATAAAACAGCGCCTTCGATGGCTTTATCAAAGAAATCATCGTCATGATCTGCCACTGACGGAAAGAAGATATTTGGAGATTTACCACCAAGTTCCAGTGTCACCGGAATAATATTTTCTGTTGCGTATTGCATTACCAGACGTCCCGTTGTAGTAGAGCCTGTAAAGGCAGCTTTAGCCACTTTTTTATTCGTTACTAACGGACGGCCCAATTCAGCACCAAAACCGTTCACAATATTCAAAACTCCCGGAGGCAGAATATCTCCTATTAATTCCATTAATACTAAAATAGAAATTGGTGTACTTTCCGCAGGTTTCAAAACGATTGTGTTTCCCGCTGCCAATGCCGGAGCGATTTTCCAGACAGCCATTAAAATCGGGAAATTCCATGGAATAATCTGAGCGACAACTCCTAAAGGTTCACTTAAAGCTATAGAAACCGTTTGAGAATCCAGTTCTGCGATTGAACTTTCTTCAGCACGAATTACGCCTGCAAAATATCTAAAGTGATCAATTGCCAGCGGAATATCTGCTGCCAGCGTTTCGCGAATTGGTTTTCCGTTATCAATAGTTTCTACAGTAGCAATATACTCCAGATTATCTTCTATCTTTTGTGCAATCTTATTGAGTAAAATGCTACGTTCTGTAACAGATGTTTTACCCCAGGTTTTAAATGCCTCGTAAGCAGCGTCTACGGCTAATTCTAAATCTTCTTTGCCTGAATGTGCTGCTTTTGTAAATACTTTTCCATCAATTGGAGAAAGAACATCAAAGTATTCTCCTTTTACCGGTGCAGTAAATTTTCCGTTAATGTAATTATCGTACTTTGCCTTAAATTCAGGTCTTTGGATGGTATTGCTCATAATAATATTTTTTTGATTCATTTCAAATTTACTTTCATACTCCTAAACAGAATAGCACTTTTCATTCACATAGTAGCACAAATATTTCACATTCGTTTTTATAACTAACATTTAATAATTAATTAGTAAAATATTAGCATTAAAAATGAAATATACTCAACAACAATGATTTGAATATGAAATAAAAACTGCTTGAAAAAACCAAATAAATTGTTTCTTACTACCGCACGCAATCCTTATATTTGTATCCTTATACAAAGAATAAAAAAGTTAACATGAAAATATCTTATAACTGGTTAAAACAATTTATTAAAACAGACTGGACTTCTGAGCAAACTTCAGAACTGCTAACAGATTTAGGTCTTGAAGTAGAAGTAGTCGAAAAATACCAATCGGTTAAAGGCGGTTTAATAGGGGTTGTTGTAGGGCACGTACTTACTTGCGAAAAACATCCTGATGCAGACAGATTAAAAATTACTACTGTAAATATTGGTTTAGAATCTCCTGTACAAATTGTTTGCGGAGCGGCTAATGTTGCAGCAGGACAAAAGGTACCAGTAGCGACTATCGGCACCGTTTTATATGATAAAGACGGTGTTGAATTTACCATTAAAAAAGGAAAAATCCGCGGACAGGAAAGCCACGGAATGATCTGTGCTGAAGATGAGTTGGGATTGGGTACAAGCCACGACGGAATCATGGTTCTGGATGCTGCATTGGCACCCGGAACAGCAGTTTCAGAAGTTTTTCAGGTAGTAAATGATGAAGTTTTCGAAATAGGATTAACTCCTAATCGCGCTGATGCGATGAGTCATTTTGGAACAGCACGTGATTTAAGAGCGGGAATGTTGCAACGTGGTGTAAACATCGAATTGATTACTCCGTCTGTGAGTAATTTCAGAGTTGACATGCGTACTTTAAAAATTGATGTAAATGTTGAAGAGCCATTATTAGCACCAAGATATTGCGGTGTAACAATTTCAGGAATTTCTGTTCAGGAATCTCCTGCATGGTTACAGGATCGTCTGAAAGCTATCGGTTTAACTCCAAAGAATAACGTTGTTGACGTTACTAATTATGTTTTACACGAATTAGGACAGCCGCTTCACGCATTTGATGCCGCAAAAATTAACGGAAAAATAATCGTAAAAACACTTCCGGAAGGTACAAAATTTGTCACTTTAGATGATGTTGAAAGAACATTGCATAAAGAAGACTTAATGATTTGCGACGAAAAAGGTCCGCTTTGTATTGCGGGTGTTTTTGGCGGAAAAAAATCAGGTGTAACTGAAGGGACTACCTCTATATTCTTAGAAAGTGCTTATTTTGATGCTGTAAGTATTCGTAAAACAGCAAAAAGACATCAATTGAATACAGATGCTTCTTTTAGATTTGAAAGAGGAATTGATCCTACTATAACAGAATATGCATTGAAACGCGCAGCGCTGCTGATTTTAGAAGTAGCCGGCGGAAAATTAACTTCTGATGTTGTAGAAGTATATCCTAAAAAAGCAGAAGACGTTTCTGTTTTACTGAATTTCAGTCACGTTTCTAAAATTATCGGACAGGAAATTCCAAAAGATACTATTAAAAAGATCCTGGTTTCTTTAGATATTAAGGTAAACAGTGTTTCTGATTCAGGTTTAGGTTTAACAATACCGGCTTACCGTGTCGATGTACAACGCGAAATTGACGTTATCGAAGAAATTCTGAGAGTTTATGGTTATAACAACATTAATTTCTCTAAAAAATTCAATGCGACTGTTTCTAATTCACCAAGAACTGAAGATTATAAAGTACAAAATGTAATTGCATCTCAATTGAACTCTCAAGGGTTTCATGAAATGATGGCCAATTCTTTGACCACAGCAGCTTATGCTAAATTATCAACTGCCTTAAAAGAAGAACATAATGTTACGATGCTGAATCCGTTGAGCAGTGATTTAGCAACCATGCGCCAGTCTTTATTGTTTTCCGGCTTAGAAGCTATTTCATATAATATCAACAGAAGAAATTCAGATTTAAAGTTATTCGAATACGGAAAATCATATCACAAATACCTTAACGGATACGAAGAGCACAAACACCTGACTTTATTGGTTTCCGGAAACAGAAACAAAGAAAGCTGGACAAACCCGCAAAAAACTACTGATTTCTTTTTGTTAAAAGGATATGTAAAAGGAATTTTGACACGTTTGGGAATTGATAAAATTTCGAATGCGCCTGTGCAAACGGATATTTTTTCTGAAGGAACGGCGATTTGCTACAACAATGACACATTAGTAGAAATGGGTGTTGTAAAAAAATCAATATTAAAACATTTCGGAATCAAACAAGATGTATATTTTGCTGATTTCAATTGGGATTTGGTATTGAAAATCATCACAGGAAAAATTAAATATACTGAAATTCCTAAGTATCCTGAAGTTCGCAGGGATCTTGCTTTGCTGATTGACAAAAGCACTACTTATGAAAGTATTTTTAATCTGGCGAAGCAAACTGAAAAGTCACTTTTGAAAGATGTCAATTTATTTGATGTTTACGAAGGAGAAAATCTTCCTGCCGGCAAAAAATCGTATGCTTTGAGTTTTACCATTCAGGACAATACAAAAACGCTTACAGATGCTCAAATAGACAAGATCATGTCTAAATTGCAGCAAACTTTCGAGACAGAACTTGGAGCAAGTTTGAGATAAACAAAAAGTGTATTAAATATAAAATCCGCCAGAGAATACGTATTCTTCCTGGCGGATTTTTTTTGATTTTTATTATTATTTGAATTCTACTAATTTTTCATTTGGTAAATCATATTCGTATAAGATTCTTGTTTCATTATCGATGTACAGCCATTGCATTATACTTGTACGGTTTTCAAATTCCTTGGCGACACCTAAAACAATATATGAACGCCCTTTAAACGCTCTCTCTTCGATTGAGTAAACCAAATTTATATTAGGATCCTCTAAATCTGCCTTTACCAGTTCGCTTTTAGAATTGGCCAAATAATACTCCACCTGAGTATACAGATAGTCTTTAAATTCTGTTGAATAGGCATTTTCCCCTGACCAGTTATATTTCATTGGCTTAGGATGTTTTTTTCTAAATAAACTGACACTTCCGTCCTTTACTTTTTTAGCACTGATAAACCATTCCGTAAAATCACGTCTTTCTCCGTCTCCTGCAATAAATACACTGTCGATATTCCATTTAAACTCATAGATATCCCCCATTGTATAATCAGGTCTTTCGTCTCCCATTAAGTTAGAAGTCAATGAGATTATTTTATTATTCTTTTTAATCTCTACATAAGAATAATCTCCACCTTCATTAAATCCCATATATTCGGCTACATCAGTATATACTTGCTGCAGTTTTAATTTTTCATTCGGACGTATTTCACTTTCAAACTCTTTGGGTATTGATTGGGAAATTGCATCATCTGAGTTTGAATTTGTCTTTTGAGAAGCAGGATTTGCTTTGGCGGCTATTTCCTTGTTTTCTTTACAGGAAATCAACAATGTAATTAAAGCTAGCGAATAAAATAGTTTCATGATTAATATATATTTCTGCTGTTTGTCTTGATGATAAGACATATTAATAAGTTATAGCAGCAAATATAGGATTATTCTTTATCTTCTCCCGTCCGTTTAAAAAAGTCAGTTCCATTAGAAAGTTGCATTGTACAATTTCGCCTCCTAATTTCTCTACTAATTCACAAACTGCTTTAGCGGTCCCTCCTGTTGCTAAAACATCATCATGAATCAAAACCCTGTCGCCTTTTTTAATTGCGTCTGTGTGTATTTCTAAGCTGTCTAAACCATATTCTAATTCATAAGAAGCTGAGATTATCTCGTAAGGCAGTTTTTTAGGCTTTCTTACCGGAACAAAACCTGCATTTAATTCCTGAGCCAATAATATCCCGAAGAAAAAACCACGGCTTTCTGCTCCTACTACTTTATCTATTTTTTGTCCGTTTAAAGATTCAACCAGAATTGAAAGACATTTTTTCCTCGCAATTGGGTCATTTAATAGCGGAGTGATATCTTTAAACAAAATTCCTTCTTTAGGAAAACCCTGAATATCACGTATATAATTTTCAATCTTCATTTTTTTTCATTTTTATGTTATTTTATGCTTGGATATCTCACATTTATTCCTATCTTTGCACCCGCAATAAGTGCTCAACAAAGCTACAAAAAATAAGCTTATCGCAAACAAAAAAGGCCTCGTGGCGCAACTGAATAGCGCACTTGATTACGGCTCAAGAGGTTACTGGTTTGAATCCAGTCGAGGTCACTCTACGGGACAAAAGATAAAAATCATCTTTTGTCCCATTTTTTTTATCTTCCAAATCCTTATTAATCAAGTAAATAGACTCCACAATTGAGTTGACTCTGGCGGTTTGTATTTTATTTTCTTGAATTGTAAAATTTTCGGGATAAACTAAACCAATTAGGCTGCGAGCCTCTGACAAATCCATGTCTACATATGCTTGGTTCATCTTAATTAAATTGTCAATTCCTTTATTTAAAAGCTCTTCGATACTATGTTTATCTTTTGTTACTGATGATAATTCTCTCTCAAGGTTTGTAATTCGTAAACCGTAGTCCTCTTTTATAAGCTTGTAATCATCTGGGTCAATTTTTGATGTTAGCAAAAAATCTCTCGCATTGCTTAATCGTAATTCATAGTCCTTAATTTGTTCTAAAAGCCTTCTTTTCTGCTCACCTGCATTATCAGCTAGTTCCCGATGGGTTTCGTACAAAATTGAACTATAAAGCTTTCTAATTTCAGGGAATGTCTGATACTTTTTAAGATTTTCAACAAACATATTATTTGCTTTTTCAGAGTTTATTCTGAATTTACAGATAGCCTCGCAATGATAATAGTGATAGTGCTTGTGTCGCCCTTTGCATTTACTTCCCTGTAGTTTTTTCTGGCACTTTGGACAGATAAAAAACCCTCTTAGAGGAAAATCTATAACGGTTTTAATTTTAGGCCTATAAATACGTGTTCTGCCATCTAAAACATCCTGAACATTATAAAATAATCCCTCAGAAATAAGCGGTTCATGAAGTCCCTTAACCAACATGCTTTCTTCGTCCTTATATTTCGGAACAAAAATTTTACCGTAGTATATTGGATTTCGTATCAAGCCCCACATATTAGCTTTAGTTCTTTTAAATCCTCTCCTCTTAGCCATATGAAATATTTGTTCAGTATTGAAGATCCCCTTAGCAATCTCCTCAAATATCCAACGCATAACAGAAGCTTCGGGTTCAACCAATGCAATATATTTTGTGCCATCTTCTTTTGACTTATTGGCATATCCAAATGGTGCAGTACCCATATATCTTCCTTCTTTCTTTGCTCTTCTCATTCCATGAAAGGTATTAAGCGCCCTTCTATCGTTTTCAACTTCAGGAACTGCAAGATAAAAAGCAAGCATCATTTTATTTTCTGGAACTGATAAGTCAAGAGGCTGTTCAATTGCCTGAGGTTCCACTCCTAACTTTCTTAAAGTGCTTATCATTTGATATGCGTCACCCGCGTTTCTGCTGAAACGATCCCATTTTGTAAACAAGATAAGATCCGTCTTATTTTTTTCCTTTTTTAATTTAATTAAAATCTTATTCCACTGTGGTCTATTAAAAGTCTTAGCAGAATGATCCTCATAAATAACATTTCGAACCTCGATATAATTTATCGAGCAATATTTACGAAGAACTTCTTCTTGATTTCTTTGGGAATAACCTTTCTCAGCCTGCTCATCTGTGCTTACGCGTATGTATAAATCTGCAATAATACTCATGATTCTAAAAATTTAGATACAACCGCATGCGCGATTTTTCGTAAAAATAACAAAATTTCAGTTGCTTCCTCAATCGTAACATTCATACCCTCAGAGTTTAACATTTGCATTGCTTTCTCTGGAGTAATTTTTCCTCTATTAATTTCATCTTCATTATCCATTTCATTTCATTTAATAAAAAAAGCCCTTACTGGGCTTTTGATTCATTTTAGTTTAATCGAAAAAGTAAATTTTACTTCTAAAAGTCTTTTTTGATGACGGCTCATATTTCAAATAACCATACTCACTCAATTCTCGAATACATTTATGATATGTATAAGCTGATAATACTTTAGCAACTGGAGTGATTTCATATCTGTATGCTTCAATTGGATTTGCAAAACCATTACTGTTTCTGAATTGTAATAAAGCCGCAAAAATTGCTATATGCGTTGGACTGACACGAAAATCATTTTCGATCGCAGTAAAGAAATTATACAATGGCTTTAAGCTTTCCATAACTCTTATATTGAATGAGATTTACTTTTTTTACTGTTCTTTTTATTATCAGATTCCGACGAGTCTGAATCAGTATCAAGATTTTTTTTTTGTTCTTTTGAAACAGATTGATTTTCAAGTATTGATTTCTTCTCTTCTTTACTTTCACGGTGATTAATTCTCTGCATGTTTTCATCAAAAACTTTTACAGTCTTAAATTGTGGATTTGCTTCGATATACATCTTGCTTTCAGCGCCACCGACTACAAAAGTCACTGATTGAAGATTTCCTTTCTTAAGAGAATTCAGCAAATCCTCTTTATACTTGGGGGTTTCCAATTCCTTGATTGAGTGCTTAGCAACACTAGCTTCTAAGTCGTAGCCGTAATTTTGATGATAGTGATTAAATTTGAAGTTGCCGCCGTCATCACTATTTTTAAAGTCTATTTGAATCCAACAATTATAAAGTTCTCCGTCCTTATTTTTTAGATCTTTATTTACAGAACGGCCTTCCATTAAGTTGTAAGCCTCTTTGAGCGTAATATTACCACCGCTACCGTTAATATAAAAGGTTTGTTCTAAAGATTCTTTTGAATTTTCTTTTTGAAGATTTACATGATACGAATTAAAAAAATACATATCACTCTGATCTGACTTTTTAAAATTCAGGACCGTATTCATAGAATCTGAACCGTATACTCCTTCTCTCATAATCTTAAATTCCTTCTCACCCTGCATAATCTTTTCTTTCAGGACCTGATCGAACGTCTCTCCAAATCCAGTATATTTCAACTGGTCTTTCAGGTATTCTAAATTTTTCTGATTCATAATATTTATATTTAAGTTATTTTCTAACAATTCTTTTCTTTCCCTTTCCCGATTGGCAAATTCGGTAAGATCAAATGCCTCATTCTGCGAAATATCGATTCCGCTCTGCAGAACAACCCTTAAATCATTTATAAGTGACTCTGTAGTTACACTCTTAAAATAGTCTGCATCATTAGTCATAATAAAACAGTATTCTTGCGCGTCCCAAGTGTTTCTAAAAAACTCGATATTTTCAGCATCACAAATTCGATCCATTTCAAAGGCACTATAGACATAGCCCGCTTCTGCAAATTCCTCAGCCAAACTCAGCAGAATTTCAACATCATTTATATTTATTGTCATGATAGAATTATGGAATTTAAAGGCACTATTTCCTAATGCCTATAGTCGAATTATTTTATAAATCATGTTATTCCTAATATTAACTTCGAGCTGCCTGCCGCCGTTCTTTTCTATCAGCTGGATAGTAAGGTATTTTTTCTCCGGAATTGTAAACTTTGATAAAGCATAAACAGCGGTCATTTCTGATTTATCAGCAATAGCACTTGCATTATTTGTAGAATAAAGAGGAATTATTTCAATTTCCTGTGATGCTGTGCGTTTTGATTTTTTCTGATCACGAATAAAAAAGCGAAGCTGGTCAATCTCATAACCAATTTTTGAAGTATTTTCTAGTATGAGCCTGAAGTACATTATATCGTCATGAATAAAAATAGCATTGACAGTCATCTTCATCTCAAATTTTGATCGCTGAATTCCACTTATCTTTTTCTTCTTAGACAATGCTAGCCCAGCAAACTGTTCAATTTTCCTTTGGTTCTCGTTTTCCATTGAAAAGAGTATATCATCATTAACTACCGCCAGATTATCAGCACTTATATTTAAATCAGGACACTCTTCATCAAAGTTTAGTACAAATACATAAAGTCTGTTATCAGCTGTAACTACAGTAAGATTAGTCTGTGCGAAATTCTGTTTTCCTGCCTTAAGTAATAGAATATTTTCAACACCTTTAGCTTTCTGCATTAGAACATCTGCACTTCCTTTGTCCATGCTCTTAATAGGATAGGGAAAAACGATGCTAGTCGTTTTTGAATAAGCAATTTGAAGATTCTTAAGATTATCCGCATTATAGTTCGTTTTTCTACCAACTGACTGTGCAAATCCCGATACCGCCGTAATCAAAAAACACAGCAAGTAAATCCAATTTCTATTTTTCATTTTATATTTTTTAGTTATTTCAAATTCTTTTGTTTCTCATCATAAAGCAGTACCTGATAACCAGCTTTAACCACAACTTTTATCAGCTTAACCTTTTTACTCATAAGGCTTTTTGCCGCTTCAATGCCCATGCCTGCAGCCTGAGCGCCCCAGGAATCCGTAACTCCTGTCAATCCCAATGTTTGGATGGAACGATCTGCAGAAGCTTTCGCAACATCTCTGTTTATCGCGCCCGGAATATAAATTCCATCGATGCCGTCAATATCATACGCCGATAGTTCAACCGGAAAAATGGAGTTTCTATATTGGATATTATTGATTTTCACCTCAAGCCTTTCGCCTTTCAAAGATGCGGTCCCATACAGAAATGTATTTTTAGGAATTAATGTACCCTGCAGCATAACATCAACACGGAGCCGCAACTTTACAATAGATCCATTTACAATGGTCTGAGTTTCATGAATTACCGCCTCAATTGAATTGGGCTGGCTTTCAGATTCTAACGTTTCATCTACTCCATAGAATGAATTCCCTTTTAAATTGGTTGCAGTACCTATCTTCTGCTCTAGGGACGTTGTAATATTGATTTCTTTTTTTCTGTTAACACTATAAATTTTCCCTTTTCTATTGTCAGAAGACTGTTTTAATCTTTCCTCTACGCGGCTTGGATGTTGGATATCCAATATATTCTCAAGCATACCTCCAAGTTGTTGAAGTTCTGGGTCAGGCTCCTGAGCAGTTGCCATTGAAGACATCATCTGCTCTAAGGTTTTTATTTGTTTTGAAGTTTCATTTGATGCACCATAATTTTCAAATTCGCTCATGTCCTGACCATACCTATCATTGGTATTGGGTTTATTTATTATCTCTTGCAGCGCTTTTATTTTTTCATAGACCTTCTTTTCATTTCCCTGCTGAAGTGGGTCTGAATTTAACGCCGACCTTCCGTTTGGAAAAATCTTTCTTTCAAAATCTTCCTCATTAAATACCTGGTCAAACTCCGCAGTCTTATCACCATTTATGTAATTGGGATCTTTTTTTATCTGTTCCAGCAGTTTTAATGAGTCCGATGCAGCCTGATCATAATAGCTCATTTTATTAAGAGTGGAATCTTCCTTAAATTTTGGTATTGGAAGATTAAAATTGAAACCTTTTTTTTGATTATTTTCAGCAGTTTCCGCTTCTATACTGCCTCCACCCAAAATATAAAATAGAATAGTGATAAAAGGAAGTGTTATTAAAGGCAGAACAAGAAGCATTTTTCGCTTTTTTGATTCTTTAACTGATATTGTTTTTGTTTCCATAGTTCAATTATTTGTTTCATTAATTGGTTTTACCTTAGAAATTACAGATGTATTTTTAATTGAGGAAGTATCCCCTGAAACTACTGTACAGATATTATAAGTCAGATAACTAACTGCCAGAAACACAAACAGAATAAGAAAAATGATCAGTTTTGTCTTTGACAGACCAGCCGTAAGATTGGTCATTTGTTCAACCCACCATTTCTGAAGTTGCATATAATATTCTGGGTAGATGTAAGGCTCATCTCGTTTTTTAAAGATCGCTTTCATCGTTTATCGTTTTCTGTTTTCAACACCGATGTCTCTGTTTTCAATGGTTTCCCACCGTTCGATTAAAAAGCCGTGTGGATTATTATCACTTCTCGATACATTACGCAGACTTCCTTGGGTGATAAGGTTTCTTTTCAAAATACTGGTGGTTCTGATAATATTTTGCTTTGCATAACATTTAAAACGGTAAGGATATTCCTTGACTTCTATTGTAATACTGTCAATTCGGATGGTCTGGCTGATATTCCCCGAAATAATTCCGGAATAGAAACCATTTTCTTTCAAATCGTCATAAATCCTTTTTGCACTGTCATCAGCCAGGTAAAGCGCTTTTGTAATGTTTGTTTTAATTACTTTATCATCAGGATCAAGCGTGAAGAAAAACATATGAAATGTTTTGACATGATCCCTCGCTTCCACTGGCACATTATCTTTTCGATCCGAAGAATACGCTTCAAGGGCTTTTCCGTTGGCCAGAATATATACTTTGTCCTGCATCATTGCAACAGATTCAAAGCTCTTATACAGTGTGTAACAGCAAACAATGATGCACACCACAATTACCAGCATTGTAAATCCTCTAACATATCGAAATGCTGTATCTATATTTTTCATTTTAGTAAACATGAGCGGTTCTTTTAAGTTTATTATGAATTTCCTTTAAGCTTGTCGCTCATATAATTTCCTTTCTCCACAAAATAAGGACTGCTTCCAGCCGAAGATGACATACTTCTGGTCATTCTGGTATCAGCATCACCCATTGCATCGAGAACCATTCCAGCTCCCTGCGTTGTTCTGGTTACCATCGTGCTTGATGAACTTCCGAATAAACTTGTAACTTTTTGCCCTAAAGCGCCACCTCCTGCCGCATGTACAATATAATTAGCTACTGAGGGAACCGTAAAGTATCCTATAATGCCGATGATCATAAATATGAGGTAAGCCATATCGGTCCTGCTGAAAAAAGTATCTCCTGTGGACTGTACTTGAGAGAGATCAAGCTTTAGCATTAGCTCCTGAATCTTTCCAATGATACTGCCGAAAATATTGGCGACAGGAAGCCAGAGATAAATATTAATATATCGCGCCAGCCATACTGTAAGGGTATGCTGAAAGCCGTCAAAAACTGCAATTCCAAATACAAGTGGTCCAAGGATCGACAATACAACCAATTGAAATGTTCTGAGCGTATCGATGCAGAGTGCTGCCGCTTCAAAAAGTACCCTAAGTACCTCGCTCATCCATTCCTTAATAGAATTTCTAAAGTTGTAAGATGCTTTTTCCATCGCAAATTTTACATCGTTGCCAATTCCGGCCAGCATGCTCTCATCAGATGGATCTTCATCGTGTGTATATTTGTACCACTTGTCCCTGTCGCCGGTACCTGTAGCACCAACATACATTTTCCACGGATCGGTTTCCTTAATTGCTTTTTCCTTTTCTTTTAAAAGGACTGCAACAGCATTATTCGAACCCGAGACCATTGCAGCGGTAGCAGTTACAGTAGGTTTCATTACACCATTAATAAGGGAGAGGACTGACGGGAAAATCATAATGCAGAATCCGATTACAAAAGGCCTGAAAAGAGGATAAAAATCTATTGGATCCGCATTTGCAATATGGCGCCACACACGCGATGCTATATACCAGATAGCACCAAATCCTGCAATCCCCTGCCCTACAGCAATTAAATTACTGCATAAGGGCATCATCTCATCATAAAGCTGGTCTAATACCGAGTGCAGGCTCTGCATATCATCTCCCAGTCCCTGCGCCTTAACAGCGCATGGTATACACCATATAACAATTATAAAAAACAGATTTTTACAGGTTCTTAAAACATTCATTATTTTAGTTTTTTAATTCATGAAGTTCTTTAGTAGCATAAACATCCTTTGATTCTCTGATTCGTTGCAGCAGCAGTAAATTTGATGAGGCATTAAAATTTCTAAGGAAGGATAACTTATCCTGCATTTCCAGATAAACATTATCCACCGCAGTAAGTCTTTCGTCATCTGACATCCTAAGCTTGTCCGCTGTTATAACTATGGTCAGTTCATCCAGATTTCTCAGGCTCTGGTTTAGCAGATTTCCATACACTTTTTCAAAATAACCGAGTTCTTTCTGGCTGAAACTGCCGCTTTTTATAAACCGCTCCAATCCTTTTTTACTTTCCTTCACTAAAAGAACTTGCAGATTTACGATATCCCCTACCCTTTTATAATTCTTGACTGCAGGGCTGACCTGCATCAGGGCATCTAAAAAAGTTTTATGAAGGTTGAAATTTCCCTCTGACATATCTTTTACTGTCTTGTATCCTCTGGACAGCAGCTCATATCCTTTTTTCATATCACTTAAAATCTTTTTGAACTGGGAAAGTTTTTCGATATTCAAGATCAGCTGCTGGATTTCTGCTGATTGCGCTCCTGCCTTGTACGGCAGAAACAATGTCACTGCGATAACTACTGAAATGAATATTTTTTTCATGATTCTATATTTTATAGGTCATACATTTTACGCACTGTGGCTGCATCTTTTTTGATTTTTGCTTTTGATAAAGATAAAATCTCAGCCTCTTTACTGAATGAAACACAGAAATTATAATCATCCAGCATCGTCTTATGAAGTTCATCTATACGCTCTATGCGCTGGTCATCGGTGAGTTCAAGTTTTGAATCAGTTGTAAGGACTATAAGCTGGTCCAAAGTGTCGCCGCAGTTTTCAAGAAGCCGTTTAAAGGATCTCTCTATATAATCGAGTTCATTCCCATGCAATAGTTCAGCGGCCTTAAAACTGCTGGTGGTTTTTCTGCAGATTTTCATAATCTTAAACTGGATTGAAATAATTTCTGCAGTTTTATAATAGTTCTTCACTTTGGGATTAACTTTCAGAAGTGAGGCAAAATAATCTGCGTGAAGATTTACTTCTCCTTTCTTTACATCACCAATAAAATTCAGACCTTTCGAAACGGCAGAGTATCCCTTTTTTGCATAATCTATATAGACTTGAAGTGCTGCTATCTGGAGCAGTAGCTCCTTTCTTTGTTTTGCCTGAGCCTTCATTCCATTAGGAAAAATTAGCACAGCTGCTAATAATAAAATGATTTTTTTCATAATTATTTTGCTTAATTATGGAATTCCGTAAAATTGTTTTACCTGATTTACATCAGCCTCTGTTTTAGCTCTCTGAAGACTGAGCATTATATTCTGCTGGTTAAAAAGGATAAGGTCATCATAATTGGAGTCAATTTCATCGGCCGCTTTATTAATGATTTCAAGTCTTTTTAGATCACTCATTTGCGTAGTAAAAGAGTCTAAAATCAAAAATATCTGGTCAATATTTTTTATAGTTTCTTCCAAAATACCATCGTAAACACTTTTCATGTAGTGTATTTCGCTTTCTTTAAAATGAGAATCCTGCTGAAAAAGATTCCACGCCCTTTCATATTCCTGAACCAGTCTGGTCTGTTTCTTCGTGATCTCCTTTATTCTCTGGTAGTACGTAATTATTGTTTTTACCTTAGTAAGCTCATCATAATAACCTTTGTAGAGTTCTTTCTGTTTCTTTGTCCAGTCGGATATTTCATCGAGTTTTAATTTGGATAATACATTTTCAACTTTTTTCTGTGCATTCTGAAGCCAGATGGTTTTGTTCTGCAGTTTCTGAATCCTAAGGTCAATTGCTTTGATTACTTTCTTAGTTACTGCTTTTACAATTTCAAGTATCGGCAGTACAGCTGCTTTCTTTGCGGGTCTTGCCGGTGTACTTATTAGCAGAAGACAGATTATGCAGGTAATGATTTTTGTTTTCATTTCTCTAAAGTTTAATTGCCGTTTCTAATCTCATTTGCCAGTGCTGAAATTCCTTTTCTGATGTCGCCTCCGAACTTTGCAGCATACTGGTTTACTTTTACCTTCTCACTTTCTTCAGTTGTATAAGCCAGATACTCTTCAAGTGAAACTTCTGTGCGAAATACTTTTGAAGACATTCCTCCCAGAGAAATAAACACCTCTTTGTATTTCTTTGAGGGATCATTGGCTTTGTTTACCGATAATACCAGTGCTTTCTCCTTTTCCGTAAGCCCAAGAAGCTCTTGGATCTGGTCAAATTTGTTCTGGTATTTGCTTTGATCCAAAAGAATTTTGCAGTCACTATTATTGATAATCGCCTGCTTTACAACAGGCGATGAAATAATATCTTCCACTTCCTGAGTTACTACAATAGCCTCTCCAAAGAACTTTCTCACGGTCTTAAATAAATACTTAATATATTCTGCCATGCCTTCTTTTGCAATGGCTTTCCACGCCTCCTCAATTAAAATCATTTTGCGAATACCTTTCAGCTTTCTCATTTTGCTGATAAATACCTCCATAATTATGATTGTGACCACTGGAAAAAGTATCGGGTGATCTTTGATATTGTCCAGTTCAAATACAATAAAACGTTCTTTTAAAAGCTCCAGATTCTCTGTCGCATTGAGCAGATAATCAAACTCACCTCCTTTGTAGTAAGGTCTTAATACATAAAGAAAATTGGTAATGTCAAAATCTTTTTCCTTTACCTTATCACCCTCCAGAATCCTGACAAACTCATCTTTTAGGAAATCGTAGAAGCTGTCAAAACAGGGAAAGATTTCACTTTCTCTATCCAGTTTATCGTAGTATAACTGCAATGAATTGGAAAGCGCCACATACTCACTTCTATTAAATGTTTCATCATCTTTTTTCCACAGTGCTAAGAGAAGGGTTTTGATACTTTCTTTTTTCTCGGTGTCAAGACTATCCCCTTCTGAAATATAAAATGGATTAAAACGGATAGGGTTCTTCTCATCATAAGTGAAATAATATCCCTTCACCATATCGCATAATCCTTTATAGCTGTGGCCTACATCCACCAAAACTACATGTGTCCCTTGTTCATAATAACTTCTGACCATGTGGTTAGTGAAAAAGGATTTGCCGCTTCCAGAGGGTCCCAGAATAAATTTGTTCCGGTTGGTGCAGATTCCCATTTTGACCGGTTCATCACTGATATCCACATGAACGGGTTTTCCTGTCAATCGGTCTCCTAACCTGATTCCCATAGGGCTCAAAGAGGATCGATATCCCGTTTCCATATTTAAAAAACAGACTGCTTGTTCCGTGAAAGTGTCAAACGTATCATTCATTGGAAAATCAGCCGCATTACCAGGCATTCCCGCCCAGTATATCTGAGGTGCTCCCACTGTTTCCTGTTTGGCTGCCGCATCCATCTGGGCCAGGGCTGAGGAAACTTTGTTTTTTACTTCTTTCAGACTCTCCTCATTATGTGTCCATGCCAATACATTAAAATGCGCTTTTACAGGAAGTCTCTGCTGAGCAATGGCTTCATTCAAAAAATCATTTGTTGCATCACGGGCAATCATATTTTCCCTGCTGTAAGCCGATAGGGACTGCAGCCTGAGTCTTTTACTTTCCAGCTTCTGGATTGTCTTCTGAGAATCCTCGATAAAAATATACTGATTGTAAATGTGGTTACAAGATAAAAGCTGTCCGAGTGTTGAAGCAAAACCGATACTAAACTTTGTCTTATCGGTTGAATAACGGTCAAAATCAATTCTTGATCCGCAGAGTCCCGGTAGATCAGCCGCATCACCAATGGTAAAAAGCTGGCAGTGCTTGTCCCCTATTCTCAGTCCGTCTTTAAAAGAAACATCATTAAATATAAATTCATTTTTCTTCTCCGACAAAAAACAGTACTGCTCTATAAGCCCCTTTTTCCTACTCTGGCTTTTAAGCTCTTCTTTTTTCAACTGAGTCAGCTTTACAAATCCGCTATCCTCCAAAATTCTTTTGAACTGTCCTGCCGAATCCAGAAAATCCTGAAGTAACTGCGGTTTTAAAGTTTCCTCAGGCACTAGAGAATTTCTAATTAGCGTCGAAAACAAGGAACTGGAATTCTTTCTCCCTGCCGGCTTTTTAGTCAGCATAATATAACAGTTGTGATCTAAAAATGATCGTTCATTAAAGAATCTTTCACTGCTCCTGCTTAAAAAACTGGTGTCATCGTTTGTAAAATCAGCCTTGTAACCATTTTCCAAAAACCAATCCTGCTTATGAAAGACACAGAATTTCGGCAGAATCTTTACCGCTTTAATCCATGAATGATGAAAAGCCTCATACTCCTGATCAGACATTGTAAAAATCTCAGGAAGTTCCGCTTTAAATACTATTGTAACATCTCCTTGTTTTGATAAAATACAGTTGTGCTCAACATCCAGTATCGGTAAAATTTCCTCTATCATCTTATCCATTACACATTATTTTATATTTTAACGCTCTATAACTATCACATTATAAAAACACGCCTGCTGTTTACTTTGATATTCTTTGGGAGCTGTTTCTTTGCCAATGCTTTCATCATACCATGTTCACCGTAAGTATTGCTCATCTTATAGATCTTAACAACTAATATGGTTCCTGAAATTCCAACAAATCCAATACAGATTATGGATGGAATACCAATAATGTAGAGCACGGCGAAAACAATCATAAGGAATACAACCCCTCCGCCCAAATACCAGATGTACTGTGCTTTGAGCCCTTTAAATTCAATACTCTGATTGATTCCTTTGTTGATTTGGTAGACACTTACCGACATTATACCCCAAAAAAAGATTTGATAACAGTCGCCACCACTACTAAAAACACACAGCTGCCAAACCATGCAGCGGCTACTTTACCGGTATCAGGATCTCCGGCGTTCCACTTCTGATAAACTTTTACAGCTCCTATTAACCCGAGAATCGCGCCAACTGCATACATCAATTCTGTACCCGCATCAAAATAACTTCTAACCTTTTGATTAGCCTCATTTATTCCGGCTACTCCGTCTTGGGCAAATCCGTTTCCATTTATCAGCAATCCCATAAGAAAAGAAGCAGCTAGTACTTTTTTCTTCTCTAAAAAACTCTTTAATTTCCATCTCCACTTTTTCATCATCCATCATTTAAAGGTTATATTTTATAATATAACAGAGGAATACCGCCGTCACATCAGCTCTTCTCATTGTCACATTTTACCATACCGCACAAGCGCGGACGGGGAATATTCCTCTGTAAATTTTTATTAAATGGCCTCATCCCACAACCCATCCATTTCCGGGTAAGTAATAATCAGCTGTGGGTGCTTTTCGCATTCTGAGACCATAAGAGAATTGATTTTTTCTCGAAGAGAAGATTTCTTAACATATGGATATCCTTCAAGTATAAATCTTATATAGTTTTTGAATTCAGTTAACGAAAGATTGTTTTGACTCGACTCTGCAACTGCTTTTTCCAGTTTAGCAAAAAGCTCCCTGGCATCTTCCAGAGTATCGAACGGTTCTTTAAATTCTGAAAACATATCGTTACTCAGATTGTTCTCCATTTTGGAATAATTTTTAAACAGCTTAATTTTTTGCTTACCATTTAGCAATTCTTTGAGCGGACCAGAATAAAATTTAAGTATTATAAAAATGTACCAAAAAACTAATACTACGATAACTATAAGCGCATAGTTACTCCATGAAATATTTGAAAGCATAATCATTTTCATTTATCGTTATACATCAACTCTTGTAATAAATCTGCATAAGAGATTTTCCGATTTATTTACAGGTCAAAGGAACGATTACAAAGAAGCTTGTACAAGTACAACTTTTGTTGTACCTTTTTGTACCCCCAGTAAACACAGGGGTTATTGCTGAAAAAATACCCTGTAGAAATAATA
>NZ_MUGR01000001.1:39730-283785 GCF_002217195.1 Flavobacterium aquidurense
TATTATTTCTACAGGGTATTCTATAACTGAAAAAGTTTTGTGCTACTTTCTCATAGCTTTAATTAATTTATTATTGCGTCTTTCCGCTCTCGAATTTTGCAGTGAAACAACCGCCCAAATCGCTGCAGGTATCCAGCCGATTAAAGTAATCTGCAAAATAAGGCACAACAGTGCAGTCAGAATCTTTCCTCTGAGAACAAAGGAAATACACGGAAAAAATATGGCTATTAAGGTCATGCTACTAAGGTTTTATAATGTGTCGTAAATAATAAAATTTGTTACTCAATTTATTGTTTTCTCAATTGAGAATTATTTCTTTTTAAAATCATTCACTAATATGAATTTATTTTTTTAATAAGCCTTTCCAGCGTTTGTACAGCTATATCCTTGTCACGTTCCTCTGCATTATATGATTTGCTTCTAACAGATTGATAAGAAAGCTCTCTCTTAAAAGGAGTTGATAAATAAGGAACGATCATCTTAAAAAAATGATTCATAGAACGTGCTTTAACTATTCTTGACTCATCAGCAGCTCTAAGTATCAAGGCAATCTGATCTGCAGATAAATCACATTCTAGTTTATTGTCTGTTGAGTCACCCGAAAACTTAATACTAGCAACGTCTTCCTGTTCAACTTTAAGTTCAATATCTAACTTTTTGTTCAAATAATTAATTTCTTGCACAAACCAGTTTTCTACTACATTTTTTATGTTACTCCTGTTGGGGTCAAATGACACTTTTTCGTTGGAATAAATTCTGTCAAATTCTTTTTGAAAGAAAAGCAATTTCGTAATGCGATGTGCTAAAGGTTCAGTTTCTAATTCACTATTTATTTGTTCAATAATATAGTCAACATACTCTGCGCTGTTAAAATTCTTCTCAATTAAGACTTTATCAATTTCTGAAAATATAATTTCGTCATTAATACATCCAATATTTTTAATCCCCTTCAGTAGCTCCTTTTGGTACAAAAGCTGACGATAAGTTATCTTTTTTCCTGAAAATGACTTCAAAAACTGGGATAAGTTTCTAATAATAATTTTCAAAATGATGCTGCTTTCCGAAGCTTTTGTTGAAAGTTTCCTTAATTTCATTTCAAGTTCATTTCTTGATAGCATCAAATAAGTAATCGGCACTCTTTCATCAAGGCTTAAATAACTAAGGAATCTATTTTCGACCAGTGACAGAATTTCTTCCAATTTAGACCGGAGTAGATTAAAGACAATCGACAATTCAGAAGTGTCCTGAAAAATTGTTTTCTGGTTTTCAATAACTGTATCGAGTAGATATACAATTGTCGAGTGATATTTTCGCACCTGCAGACGAACCTCTCTTTTTTTGCGCAGGAGAAAAATTTCCTTTTTCAACGCGTTTTGTATATTCTTTGATTCTTTTTCTATATGTTCTGAAATAATTATAAAGTCCTGCTTAGAAAATTTTTTAAGTAACGGATTATTTATATTTAATGTTTGTGTTATCAATGAGTCAAACCATTCTAGAGGATATATTTTGTTCATCATAGTATTGTTTAATTTAAAAAATTAATACAACGAAAACTAACGATGCTTGAATCTCTCGATAGAATTCGAACGATACTCAGTTGGGGTTAAAGATGTGTGATTTTTGAAAAAAAAGCTGAAGCTTGAAATACTGTGAAATTCTAATTCCTCAGAAATTTTACTTACACTTAGATGTGAGTCCTCTAGTAGGTTTTTGGCCTCGATAATAATTGTCTCTGCAATAAGTTCTTTTGCAGTTTTACCTGTTAGTTGTTTAACTATTTTATTTAAGTGTCCTGGGGTAACAAACATTATTCCAGCATAATAATTGACATAATGTTGTTTTTTTGAGTGAATTGATAATAAGGCTAGAAATTGAATCATCAAACTTTCTTTTCTTGAAAAGTTTAATGCTGAATCTGATGTATATTTTGAAAAAATTAGCTTCAATTCATATAGAAATAAATTAAAACTGATTCTTTGCAGTTCGTAATCAAAACCATTATTTTTTTTATCCTTGTTAACAAAATAAATGAGTCTGTATATCAGAGATAAAACCAAAAACTCTTTCTCTTCAAGAGGAAATCTTATCGAAGTATTTCTAATAAAGAAATAGAACGACTCAACAAGCTCTTTTTTCAGGCAGTTTTTGATTGCAAATTCGGATGAAAAAGAAATTAGATAAAATTGAAGCTTTTTTTGTATTTCAATCAGAGTGAAATTAGAGTTTTTAGGAATCACTAAGAGATCCCATGGACATAAATCTTGAATCCCCTCCATTAACTGAATTTTAAAGTTGCCTGATTTTATTAAAAGAATTGATAAATTTTTAGTGGTGAATGTTTCTTCACTAGCTGTTCTTACTATATATTTTTTTATAACATGAATATCCAATCCATCATGTGGCACTTCATTTAAATCAATATTAATTAAATCTTTAAGCATAAGCAGTTCGAGTTCGGAATTCAATAGATTAATACGTTGTATATTTACCGCTCATTTTTAAATGAGTTTTCCATCAGAATTATTGAAAGAAAGTACAAGTTCAAAAGACAGGTCAGAAATAATAAATAGGCTAATTTTCTAGGGTCTATAACTTTTCTGCCACCTTTAATTATGTAGCCAACTATTTCATCATAACCAAAAAGCGTTATGATGAAATAAAGGCTCACAAGATTAAATATGATCAACAGTGTATACAAAATAATTCTTGGTTTCATAAAATTGTTATAAATGTTAATCAAGAGGAAAGCTAAATTAAGTTCTGCAATAGCGCGATTATGGAAATAATCGATGCATCATTTGTCGAAAAGAATTTTCTTGCAGGTTTATTTCCTGCGGATAGATCCCAGTCTTTATCTTTCCGTTCAGCCTCAGAATATAACGAATATCTGGAAATTGAAGTTATTGTCAGTATAGTTTCCGATTCATCCTCGTCAAAAGAGCTGCTGTCAATAATAGTTTCTTCGTATCCAACAATATAATTGTAGGATGTCGTAAAATCTAATTGTCTATGATTGATTAAACCTTGAAGGAAATTAATGAGAGTACCTTTTGCAGTACTTGTTAGCTGGCTATTCTGTACAATATTGATCATACAGTTATCGGGATCAGCCATTATTGATTCTACAATTGAGTCGTTAAATATAATTTTGCTTTTTTGAGTATTTTTCTTCTCAATATGCGATTTAAGATAGCGTATTTGCAAAGACATTTGATCTATTGAATTTGGAAATTGATTATTACTTTGATAATCTACCAGAACATCATAATATGCTTTTCCTTTGAAGTCAAAATAATTTCTTTGATTTTCTGGATTCATTTTGAGATTTGGTACTGTCTCATCAGAGTTTTCGATTAAAAGTGGATCGAAATCAGAATCATTAGAACACGATGCTAAAAGGCATAAAATTGCAGTAAGAAATAAAAAATTTTTCATGATAGGATTTGTTTGAAGGTTGAATGAGAATTTCTTCTCAGTCCATTTCATCCGGATAAGCAGAACTTTTTTCAGCACGATACTGAACATTTTGCTTTTGAATTCATGGCAAATCTATTCTGTTGAAAAATTTCCCGCAACTTGTTATGTATGGATTTTCCGAAAAGTATGTATGGATTTTCCGAAAATCCATACATACTTTTACGAATTTTAATACATTAAACTTCAATACTTTATATTATATTTGAGTTAAGATATTGTAAGATAATATCGCTATAGTAATTATTCTCCTACGGTAGTTGTTAATTAATTATTCTCCAAAACTCCTTATGTATGAAGTGCTATCAATTACTTTTATTTTTATTATTCTTTTCTCAATGTTTACAAGCCCAAAAAAAAGGTTTTCAAATTCCCGATTCTTTAAAAAATAAGAATTACAAGTATCTTGATGAAAAAATTGATGAGTTTGCGAAAGACAGCTCAAAAGCCTTTATTTATTTACATACTTATTTGAGAAAAGCCAAAAGCGAAAAAAACTGTGAAGAAGAAGTAACAGGTTATCAAAACTTACTGCATGCGTCGTCCGAAAAATTACGAACTGTTTATGCCGACAGCATGATATACGCAGCTAAAAAATCTGGAAGTGACATTCTAATTGGTTCTTCTTTTTTAACTAAAGGTATCGTGTACTATAGTTTGAAGAGACATAATTCAGCTTTAGACAATTATATAATTGCAAATAGCTTTATTTCAAAAACAAGTAACGATTACTTAAAGTATAAATTAAAGTATCATATTGCTTTGACAAAACTCTATTTAGGATATTATGACGAAGCTATCTCTTTATTGAAAGAATGTATATTTTACTTTAAAAAAGACAAACCAAGACCCTATTTAAATTCACTCCATTCATTAGGTCTATGTTATAATAGAAAAGGTAACTACGGATTATGTTCTGAAACTAATGCCTTGGGATTAGAAGAATCAAAAGATTTGGGGATTAAAGAAGTAGAAATTTATTTTATACATTCAGAAGGGATTAATGAATACTTCGAGAAAAACTATACATCCTCTATAAAAAACATCCAATCTACTATAAAAGAACTGAAAGAAAAAAAAGACTTTGGCAATGAGTCAGCAGGGTACTTTTATATTGGAAAAAGTTACTGGGAACTAAGAAAATTTGACTTGGCTATACCCTATTTTAAAAAAGTGGATTATCTATTTAATACTAAAGGTTACATTCGTCCTGACATCAGAGAAATGTATGAGCTTCTTATCAATTACTACAAATCAAGTGAAAACCCAAAACTGCAGCTCTATTACATTGACCAGCTATTGAAAGCTGACCGCATCTTAAATGATACCTTTAAATATTTAGTTGGAAAAATAAACAAAGAATACCAAACGCAGGAACTACTCTTTGAAAAAGAAAACATACAGGCCCAGCTTACAAAGAAAGATCAAAATTACTCAGTTCTTGTAGTGTTCACTTTAATATTGTTTCTTGGTATTCTTTTTCTTTCTTATCGGTCTATTAGAAATAGAAAGTTATACAAAAAAAAGTTTGATGAACTGATGCTGAAAAATAGTAAAACTGACTTTCTAAACAAAGCAAGACCCCGTAATGAAAAACCTGCTATTTTGGATATTAGTCCTGAAACAGAATCAACAATTTTAAAACAACTTGAAAAATTTGAAAAAGAAAAAAGATATATAGAAAAGGATTGGAATCTTACAAAACTATCAGCAGCCTTTAATTCAAATCCAAGGTATTTATCGAATATTATACGACACTACCGTGATAAAGCTTTTACAGAGTACATTAATGATCTTAGAATCGATTTTATTATTGATCTTCTCCAAACCGACAAACAAGCACGTCTATTTACAAATAAAGCATTAGCTGATGAAGCTGGTTTCAGCAGTACCCAGCTTTTTGTAAATGTTTTTAAAGCTAAGACTGGAATGCCAACAGCTTTTTTTATAGAGCAGCTCAGAAAGGAGATTATATAGTTCGTTATTAAAAAATAATTCTTTAATCGATACGAATGTTGATATATATTTTATGACAAAAGTACCTTCACTATTTTCAATTCAAAATTTGTAATATTAGTAATCTATTATAGTTTTGATAAAACAGTCAATAAACTTTGACGTAAATAATTTGAAAACTTTTCTGAAAGAACACTTTTTTCAGAAATTCCTTGCGCTCTATTAAAAGTATCAATCTCAAAATCCTTTAATTTAAAATAATTGTAGGTATAGGCACCTTTATCTTGCGTTTTAATGACATATTTATTTAAATATTTGTTTCCAACTCTATTGGTAACAATCACTAAATGGTCAGTATAAATATCTAAATTAGGATGAATAAATTTATAATGTTCAGATCGATAATAATCAGTACCCATAGCAACTAAATCGACAACGAAATCAGTTTTTTGACCTTTTGAAGTTAAATTACATTTTTTGCATGCAACATTAACATTTAATTCATCAAAAGTAATACTACGAAATCTACCCTTAGGCAATATATGCTCAACGTCTATACTAATTCTATGTACTCCATTGAAAATTGATGCACAATAACAGCATTGATAAAAATCTCCAACTAGATAATAATTCTTTATTTTAGTTCTTATTCCTACAACTAGATCATCATCCCAACCTTTTCCACCTGGTAAAAGCGCTTGATTAATCGCAACTAGTTCGTCATCTGTATAATCTAAAGGCATTTTATGATATTTCTTTTAATATTTGATCACTCATCTCTAAGACTTGGCGTAAGGCTTTCTTTTGTTCGTTATCATATGAACTTTCAATAAGCTCTAAAACTTCCTTCCTAAATTGTCCGATTCCAATTTTTTTTAAAGCTAACAAATTTAGTTTTTCAACGAGATACTCAGATAAATATCGATTTTGTGGAGCTGTTATATCAAAATATTCTTGATATATTTCCTCTACATTGACTTTCTCTTCCTTATTTAAAATAAATTCTCCATTAATACCTTTAAAGATGTTAATATCTTTTGCATGTAATTCCGCACCATTAATAATTAATGGTGAATGAGTTGCAACAACTATTTTAGGTTCAAAAAAATAAAACAATTCATCTAGCCTCCTTATATATTCAATTTGCCATTTAGGATGTAGGCTGTTTTCTGGTTCGTCAATTAATATCACAGTGGTATCATCTATTGTAGCAGTAATAAACAGAAGTGTAGTAATCAAAGATAATTCACCTGAACTAGCACCTGCCAGTGGAATCAAGGTTCCCTTCTTAGAAAGATATACATCTATTCCTTTTATAAGTTTTAAAGACTTGAGTTCTTTTTCGAATGAAAATATCTGAATTAAAAAAGAATTAGTTAAATCATCAAAATTATTTACATAGAAATTTACAGGAACAATTTTACTATTATGAAAATTTTCATCAATAAATCTATTTAAGAAAAATAAAAAAATCTCCTTTAAATCTGGTGCGAGATTTGAAGCAATAATCTTCTCTCGGAATTCCAAGTCTAGTCCTTTTATTCCAAAACCTACAATTGGATCATAACCAATATAGTCCAATGTTATTCCTATGTTTCTTAATCGCTTTGAATCGTCTTGGTTTAACTCTTTCAATGTATTTATCAGTGTCTTTTGAGCTAAATTCTTTCCTGATGATGCGCGCAAAGCTTTTTGCTTTTTATTTCTTGAAGAAAATTTGTCATAAATACTATTCGCGATTGCAATCACTTGCATATTTTGCGACAAATAAAAATACGAGATATCATTTAATAACGAACTTTTACCACTTCCATTTTCTCCAATTAATATGCTAATATCTTGGTTTTTATATTTTGGAAGCAGTAACTTAGGAGGTATTTTACTATAGTGTATCATATTTTAAACCGATTGCAATTATATACTTTTATGTCTTATAGATTAATAATTTAGGCTATTTTAAAAGTTTTAAACTTTCAGAAAACCGTCAGCTCCGATTCTCATTTCACTTTTACTCAAAATTATTCTAGCAAATGGATTCCATCCGTCTTTATGTATTATTTCATTGCTATCTTCTACAGTTTGCCTATTTTTCATTTGTTCTACTGTTATAAAGCCGGTTAATCCACCTGGGTTAAACAAACTCTCAAAATGATTATCCATATCGATTTCATCTAAATTATATAATTTGCTACCATTGACATACTGATAATTACAACATGACAGAAAACGCCATGGTCTTCCGAACGGCTTAGGATTATTGGCTGTACCTAAAGTTCCAGTTTTATAACTTTCACAATGATTTTTAATATCTTGTATAGACATAATTGCACAACCAAATTGTTTTTCATCATATTGGCCGGCACAATCATAATCTATTTTTTTATAGGTGGGACAGCCATTATACATCAAATAATAAGCATCACATTTAACTGTTCTAGAAAATTCATCTAAAGTATCATATTGTTTTCTACCTGTATTGCCAGAATCTCTATTAAGATGCATAAATCGACAATCTATTTCCATCATTTTTGCTTGCAATAAGACCCTGAAGAACTGTGATTGACCATTGTCTATATATAGCTCTAAATCACTACCCGTATTAACTTCATCTAGCGATTTCTGGGCAAATACCGTAAATGTCATATTATTTTCAATGTAGTTTTGAATTTCATCCAAAACTATAATTCTTGAGATACCTTCCTCATTCAACCTGTTGTCTCTCAAATGATTTCTACAAATTTTATCCCAAATTATTTCAGAAATGTTTTTAAAAAGGTCACATTTGCTCATAAATTAATTTTGTTACAAACATAGATAATCATTCTTGTTTTAAATTACGCTTTTACGTAAAAACAGAATATTATTATTCATTGAACTAAGTACATTATGCGATTAAAAAAAAAGATGCTAAAGCATCTCCTCTGATTATTTTTCTATTAATTTAAAGAATTCCGAAATTTTAATATTTTTCGCTTCACAAATTTTACTTAAAGTATTTACGGGAATATTATAATTGAATTGATTATTGTTTAGAGCGGTATTTTTTATTTTTCTTACGATGCTCTCTTCTATTCCATGATCTAATCCGAAGGCACGCTGAGACTTATAAGTTTCAATCCAGTTCTTATAAATATACTTACATATTATTTTACTTGTGTCGCCCATAGTAACAAAGAAAAGCTAATAGAAAAAAAATAATGCGTACGAAAATGCGCATTTTAAAATATTTTGTTATATTTGTAATGAAATACATATTTTTGCGATACTTCATAAAAAAATATTTGAAGCATTCGCTTTGAATCTTGCTTAGAAAAACTGGACACTTTTTTAGCGCGCAAGATGATAAGTGCAAATGCCTACGCTTAAAAGTGCGTGGGCTCACTTATTTGTGCGCAGGTAGTCCAGTAAATCCTTCTAAACAATAAGTCGAGTTCCACGTCACTTTATTAAGCGACGATTCTTCTTAAAATTCATAGCACCTCTTCTTTGTTTAATTTGACATTCGCTTTTAAGTCAAACATTTTAATTAACATAGCCACTGAATTAAACAATACTTTAATACTGATGTACTAAGCAATTTTGCTTCATACAAAAATAGCTCTCTATCTCGTCGCCAAACTAACATAGAGAGCTTTTAGCTAGTCAAATCCATATTTAACTAACCAATCCCAATATTATGAATTATTTTTCATTTTACAAGGATGGGAAAGCACTTTATTGCCTTATTTTAATAGGTCTCTCATTGTGTTTCTCATCAGTTTATGCCGGAAATCCAGTCCGGTCAAATACCAATAAATTGCAGCAGAATCAAATTAAAGGAACTGTGACCGATGGTTCTGGCCCTCTGCCCGGGGTAACTATTGTCGTCAAAAATAGAAGCGGAACCGGAGCAGTTACAGATTACAGCGGACAATACGAGATCTCTGCATCGCCAACTGATACTCTTGTTGTGTCTTTTATCGGTTTCAAAAAAACTTTAATTCCAGTAAATGGACGATCTAAAATTGATGTCGTCCTAAAATATGATACTACAACACTACAGGAAGTAAGGGTTAATGCAGGTTACTATTCTGTAAAGGAAAGTGAGCGCACTGGAAGCATAGCCAGAATAACATCTAAAGATATTGAATCCCAGCCTGTCACCAATGTTCTCGCAACCATGCAGGGACGGATGGCTGGAGTAAGTGTTGTTCAGTCAACAGGAGTTCCGGGTGGCGGTTTTGACATTAAAATTAGGGGACAAAACAGTCTTCGCAGTGATGCTAATACGCCGTTGTATATAATTGACGGGGTTCCGTTTTCATCAGAAGCAGTGGGATCTTATATAACAAATACCGCTTTTCCTTCGCCTGTAAGTCCCCTTAACAGCATTAATCCAGATACTATCGAAAGTATTGAAGTACTTAAAGATGCTGATGCGACAGCCATTTATGGTTCTCGCGGAGCAAATGGTGTTGTGCTTATAACCACCAAAAAAGGTCGGACGGGAAAAACCGAATTCAATATAACCGCTAGTACCGGATTTGGAAAGGTAACAAGGTTTCTTAAACTCATGAATACCCAACAATATATATCTATGCGCAAGCAGGCTTTTGTTAACGATGGTATTACTGAATATAATTCATGGGACTATGATGTTAATGGAACTTGGGACCAGAATCGATATACAGACTGGCAGAGAGAACTCCTCGGAGGAACAGCTATGATAAATAATGTTAATGGGACTGTATCTGGAGGCTCAGAAAACACTCAATTCCTTGCGGGGGGTAACTATTATTCTGAATCAACTGTTTTTCCCGGTACCTTTCTGTATAAAAAAGGAGGAGCACAAATCAGTATGAATCACAAATCCGCCGACCAGAAATTTCGCTTTAATTTTTCTGCTGTTTATAATTCACAAAATAACAATCAGCCATCTTATGATTTTACTTATGATGCACGTTCGCTTCCTCCTAATGCTCCTGCTCTCTATGATACCGCAGGTAATCTAAACTGGGAAGACAACACCTTTGACAATCCGCTTCGAAATCTTAATACTAAATTAGAGTCAGTAACTAATGATCTTACCGCTAGCGCTCTGCTCTCTTACGAAGTATTAAAAAATCTTACTTTAAAAAGCAGTTTTGGATTTACAGACTTAGGCAGTAAGGAAACACGCGTTGTGCCATCTACTACATTAAACCCTGCTTTTAATCCAACTAGTGCCAATTCATCAATATTTGTAAATAATACCGATCGCAGTTCATGGATTATTGAACCACAGATAAGCTGGGGTGATAACACCTCTATAGGGAAAATGGAAATCCTGCTAGGCTCGACATTTCAAAGTCAGACAACCAATAGACTACAGCAGTCGGCAACTGGATTTAGCTCAAATAGTCTTATTTATAATCTGGCTGCCGCCAAAACGGTTCGCATGCTCTTAAATGACGAAACGCTCTATAAATATCAGGCAGTTTTTGCCCGTTTTAATTACAACTGGGAGCAAAAATATATTATCAATTTAACTGCACGAAGGGATGGTTCAAGCCGTTTTGGTCCGGGTCGCCAATTTGCAAATTTTGGTGCTGTAGGCGCTGCATGGCTTTTTTCCAAAGAAAATTTTTTAAAAGATGCTTCATGGCTGAGCTTTGGAAAACTGCGTGCCAGTTACGGAACAACGGGTAACGACCAGATTGGAGATTATCAGTTCTTAGATACCTACACTACCTCCGGTGTTTTATACAATGGTGTTATTGGTCTAAAGCCTTCACGTCTTTTTAATGAAGATTTTGGCTGGGAAACCAATAAAAAACTTGAAGCCGCTCTTGAACTTGGGTTTATTCAGGATCGAATTTTTGTTACCTCTGCATGGTATCGAAACCGCTCTTCAAATCAGCTTGTTGGTATACCAATTTCGGGTGTAACCGGATTTACTGTACTGCAGGCGAATTTAGATGCAACAGTTGAAAATTCTGGATTTGAATTTACTTTGCGGACAGACAATATAAAATCAAAAAATTTTAGCTGGACTACGAATTTAAATTTTACCGCTTCCAAAAATAGATTAATCAGTTTTCCCAGACTTGAGAGTTCTTCCTACAGTCAAATATACAGAATAGGAAAACCGCTTAACATTGCAATGCTTTACCAGCTAAATGGAGTTAATCCTCAAACTGGCGTCTACAACTTTCAAGATCTTAATAACGACGGAATTATATCATATCCGGAAGACCGTCAAAACACAGCAGATCTTAACCCGAAGTATTATGGCGGTTTGCAAAATCAATTGGTTTATAAACGCCTAACCCTTGACTTTTTATTTCAGTTTGTGAAACAGAAAAACAGAACCTATCCAATGGGACCTGCAGGTATGATGAGCAATCAGCAGCAGCGAATAAGTAATGCATGGATGAATCCGGGTGATTCTGTTCCATACCAAATTTACACAACAGGTTATAATAATGATGCTTTAACAGCCGATTATCTGTACACAGACAGTAATGGATCCATTACTGACGCTTCTTTTATACGTCTTAAAAATGTTTCGCTCATGTATGATCTTCCGGTAAATTTAAAAGAGAGCCGAATAAGATTACTGCTGCAGGGACAGAACCTGCTGACTTTTACTAAATATCCAGATGGTGACCCCGAATTTACCTCATACGGTTTTCTTCCTCCCTTGAGAGTTATTTCTGCTGGAGTACAACTAACTTTTTAAAAAACAGATTATGAAGACATTATTTAATACATATAAATCCCTGCTGTTGTTCTTTGCAAGCTGTCTTGCATTTTCCTGTGATTCTTTTGTTGAGGTAGAACAGCCTCAATCACAATTACCAAGTAGTGCTGTATTTGAAGATTACAGTACGGCAACCGCCGCACTTACAGATATCTATTCTAACATTAGGGACAAGGGTATTCTGACAGGTTCTGCTTTCGGAATTTCAAATACTGCAGGCTGTTATGCCGACGAGATTACCAGTACCCAAAACCCCAGCAACAGCAGTCTGCCTTTTTATAACAACAGTCTTCTGCCTTCTAATACAACAATTGCTTCGCAATGGAACGGTACATACAACCAGATATATTCTGCAAATGCTGTCCTAGAAGGTTGTGAGAAAAGCAAAGTTCTAACAGATATTCAGAAAAAACAGCTCAAAGGAGAATCATATTTCGTTCGTGCTCTGCTTCATTTTTATCTGGTCAATCTATTCGGAGATATCCCCTACATCATTACTACAGATTACAAAACAAACAGTACGATGTCTAGAACGCCTGTAGAGCATGTATATCAAAAAATTACCTCCGATCTGGAAAATGCGGTAAGTCTTCTGCCTGTAAATCAGATCGTCCCACAGAAGGTCCGTCCTAATAAAACTGCTGCAGAAGCACTTCTTGCACGAATTTATCTTTTCCGAAACATGTATCCCGAAGCTTCTAATATGGCTTCAGCAGTTTTAAACCAGTCAGGAACATACAATCTTGAAAGTATAGAAAATGTATTTTTAATATCCTCAAAGGAAACTATCTGGCAGCTGCAATCAGGGGCAGCTGGACTAAATACACTGCAGGCTTCTTTTTTTACTTTTTCTAGTGCTCCGCCTCCGCTTGTTTCTTTGAATAATGACCTAGTGAATAAATTTCCAACTGGAGATCTTAGAAAAACAAAATGGGTTAAAGCTGTCTCAAGTTCTGCTGGTACATGGTATCATGCATATAAATACAAAGAAAACAATGCCACTTCCACTTCAAAAGAATATGCTGTTCTACTGCGCCTGGCTGAACAATATCTCATCCGATCTGAGGCAAGAGCTTTTCAAGGAGATTTAATAGGTGCGAAAGAGGACTTAAATCTGATCCGCAGACGCGCCGGCCTATCTGATACTCCCGCTCTATCTAAAGACGAAATTATAAATGCAGTACTTGAAGAAAGACGCTGGGAGCTATTTACGGAATACGGACATCGTTTTATGGATTTAAAACGCCTCGGAAAACTTGATAGTACCTTAAATAGCTTAAAACAAGGCTGGAATACTGATGACAGATTATTTCCAATACCACAGACAGAATTTAGCACGAATCCTAATTTGGGAAATCAAAATCCGGGATACTAATAATAAATCGATCAAACTAAATAAAATAAAATAAAATGCCAATTTCCAACCATTTTATATCCCGAGGCAGATTTTTGCTTTCATTTTTTATTTTGCCATTAGTAGGCTGTCCCCTATGGGGACAGCAATGGCAGAAAAAACAATTAAAATCCGAAGATTATCATCTGTGGAGCACAATGGATTTGCAAAAATCCTCCGAGGACGGTAATTGGATTAGTTATTCATTAAATTATGAACAGGATATAGACACATTATTCATACGCAGTGTTTTGAATAGCAAAACATACAGTTTTACTAAAGGATATAAAACCACCTTTTTGAACAACAAATATTTTGTCTGTGCGAGTGAAGGAAGTCTTAAACTGCTTAATCTTCGAAATGGAAATATCAACATTACAAAGGATGCAGTTGAGTATGTAGTCAGCCGTACCTGCAATAGATTAATAATTCTGCAGAAATCTGCTGAAGGAAAAAATATATTATTAATCAAATCTTTTTCAGGGCAAGTAATTAGTCAAATTGAAAACATAACCCAATTTGCACTAAGTCCAAAAGGACAGTATCTTCTTTATTGTGTTTCGTTTCAAAAACACAGTTATCTGAAGCTTTTAAATTTAAAGAAGCTTACTCTGGATCATGTAATTTTAGAAATAGATCAAAGCATTTCTTTTCAATCATCATGGCAGAAAGACGATAATGCATTTACTTTTATAACTGTACCTGACGATAGATCACCTCATGTACTTTATTATTATAATCTGCACAACCGCGCTCTTAAAAAATTTAATCCTTCAGCTTTTTCATCGTTTCCTGAACACACTAGCCTAACAGCAGATAATTTCCGAAAAATTCTAATTTCAAGGGACTCAAAGAGAATATTCTTTGCAATAAAAAAGGATAAAGTAGTAATCGAAAATCATAAGAAAAAAAATGTTGAAATTTGGAATGCAAACGATAAATGGATTAATCCGCAGCAGAATAAAGAAGGCAGTTTTGCGTACATGACACAGCTTGCTGTCTGGCTGCCTCTGGAGAATCGTTTTAGCCAGCTCACGTCCAAGGAACTGCCCCAAATAATGATTAGCGGAAAACAGGATTATGCATTGCTCTCAAATCCAGAACAATATGAACCACAGTTTGACTACAATGGTCCCAGAGATTATTTTATTATGGATCTGAATAACTTTGAAAAGAAACTTTTTCTTAAAAAACAGGAGGGTGAAAATGCAGTTGTAATTCCTTCACCAGCTGGAAAATACATCAGTTACTTCAAGAATGACAACTGGTGGATATATGACATATCAAAACAGACTCACCTTAATTTAACTCAAAAAACTGGTGTCAAATTTAAAGCAAAAGAGATTATTCTTGCGCCCGAATCTCCATGTGGAATTGCCGGATGGACAGCCGACGATAAAGAAATAATTATTTACGACCAATATGATTTATGGTTCTTTGATTCCTCTGGAAAAAACTATAAGAGACTAACACATGGCAGGGAGTCAAGTACGGTTTTCCGTGTCGCATCTTCATCTTCGAAGTATTTAATAAACAACCTTTATGACGGGTTAAATTCATCAGTTATATCAATTTCAAAAGATATTTATCTTACTGCGGCAGGTCAGGATGGTAAAACAGGATTTTACAGTTGGACTACTCAAAAAAGTGAAGAGAAATTATTTTATAATGATAGTTATACAGATCAGTTTAGGACAAATGATGATGGAAAAATTTTCTTTTTCAGTGAAGAGAAATTTAATCTTCCTCCCCGTGTGATAACTTTCCGAAATAAAAAAGCACAGATTGTTTTTCAAAGCAATCCGCATTTTGAAAAATATCATTGGGGCAGGTCTGAACTTATAGAGTTTTATAATTCTAAAAAAGAGCGTCTTCAAAGTGTGTTATTATTTCCGGCGAATTATGATGCCACCCGAAAATACCCCATGATTGTTTACATTTATGAAAAGCAGTCGCATCTTGTGCACAGGTATAAAAATCCTTCCGAATTTAATTTAAATGGTTTTAATCCTTCTGTTTTGACATCAAAGGGCTATTTTGTACTTCTGCCTGATATTAAACTCGAAAAAATGCGGCCTGGAATTTCGGCACTAGACTGTGTTACTGCGGCTGTTAAAAAAGTAGAATCAATGAATATTGTTAAACAGGACAAAATTGGACTTGCAGGCCATTCTTTCGGGGGCTATGAAGCTTCCTTCATAGTCACCCAGACACCAATGTTTGCAGCTGTTGTAGCAAGCGGAGCCATAACTGATTTAAACAGTTTTTATTATACTGTGGGACAACAATCAGGAAAACCAAATATGTGGCGGTTCAAAACCTACCAGTGGAATATGGATAAAGCACCTTACGAAATTCCTACACAATATGATCAAAATTCACCCATCAGATTTGCCGACAAAGTGCAGACACCTGTACTTTTATGGACTGGGAAAGATGACCAGATAGTAGATCCAAAACAAAGCATTGAATTTTATCTGGCCCTGAGAAGGGCATCAAAAAAAAGTATTATGCTTTTGTATCCGAAAGAAAACCATCTGCTGTCCATTCCTGAAAACCAGAAAGATATTACCCTTAAAATGATGCAGTGGTTTGACTACTTTTTAAAAGATGATATTTCAACGAACTGGATTAAAGAAGGCATATAAAAAAAGCAGTGCAGTATCTGTACTGCACTGCTCTTTCTCCTAATTTGAGAGCCCTTATTTAAGGACGATACAGCGGTTGAATACAATTATTATCGCTGTCTTTGTCGTAGGCAATAGCTCCACTTGTACCGTTTACACGGCAAAGAAAAGCGCTCAAATTGTCACTACATTGAACTTGAACATCTGTACACTCGTTATTGTTATCAGCTGGATAACCAATTTTAGGTGCTGCAGAAGATACTTCCTGCATAGATGTTGTGAAGAATGCACCTGCTACTGCTAAAACAACTGCCCCGGCGCGGGCAGTTTTGTTTAAAAATACTGCTTTCATAATGTAATAATTAATTTGTTTGTATGATCTACTCTTTTCTACAGGTTTTCGATCTCACTCCTGTTACCTGCGCTGGTATATTTTTAATATATTCTTTCAACTTAAAGTTCCTTTATAAGGATTGGCTGCAATTCGTAAACCACCAGATCTGTTCCTATTATTGCATATAAATAGTTAGCCGATACATGAAGATAAATCAACTTATCAGACTTTGTTTTATAAACGGGAAAACTCATCAGATAGGTTTTCTTTTCTAAATCGTAAACATCTATTATAAATGATTTCTTCCAGAGTTCATCATTCTCATATTTTCCTTTAACCTGCGAGTTTACAAAAAGAAGATTTCCATTTATAGCTGCATGGGCATTCACAGCCTGTGCAGGTGATGAAATTTCCCTTACAGAACCATTCTTGGTGTAGGCCACTTTTAAATTTACTTTCGAAATTGTATCTATTGTATGATTTCTTGATTCGAGATTTCCATCTGGGTTAATAATAAAAAATTCATTTCTGTAATAATAAAGATATATTCCCTTGTTCATTTTTCTGCTGTAAAGCAACACACCGTCAGTATCAAAAATCCCATCAATCTGTTTCTGCAATAATTCTCTGTAATATTTTATCTTACTATCAGATTGTGTGTAGATTCCCAGAATATTATCTAATGTTTTAGGATCATTTGACCGTAAAAATATTCCGCCTGAATTCATTGGTGCGTACGTAGTGAAATATGACATTTTTTTATATTCCTTAGTAATTTCCCAGTCAATAGTTTTTCCTTTATAAAGCTTTGCAATTGACCCGTCTGACAGATAAAATAAAGAATCACACACTAAAATTTTTACGGTATTAAAAAGCACATTTTTTTTAGGATTGAAAACTATTTTTATTTTCTTCGAAGATTTCAGTTCTGCATCAAATTCACTTAGATATAGCGGAGTGCTGTAATTTCCCAAATACAATTTATTACCAGAATTGCCCGCAAAATAATAGGAATTGTATTTTAGGTCATACGAATTTTTAAATACCGCCGGGTGGTTAGGAAACCTTCTTGTAAATGGATTTTCGTAATGCATTATTCTCTCAGACTGAAGATATAAAATCACCACAATAGCAGTACTGGAAAGTACAGGAATAATAATTTTGAGGACATTCTTTTTATATGTATTTTGCTCTAAAACAAGTATTGCAATTAAGGCAAGCAGGATAAAAATTATATTAAAAACCAAATGAGTATTCCAGCTCATTTTTTCTAATACACCTCCGCATGAACAGGGAATGAACGAACTATAATGTAGAATAATAAAAATGTAGACGCTGAACATAACCATAAGGTTCAATGCCATATATAATCCTGTTTTTTTTAAACGTGGCAGCAGCAGCAAAGCTGCAATTAAAAGTTCTGTTGCAGGAACAAATCTGGCTATCCAAAATGCAAATGCGCTGAGCAATGGCGATTTGCCTACCTGCACTTCAAAGCTTTCCAATTCAATAATTTTACTGACTGCTGCATAAACGAAAAGTATGACATGTGCGATACAGACAAATTCAATAAAAAAATTTTTAATACTACATTCCGATTTCATGCTACTTTATTTTATATAGTTCAAAAAAATCAAACTCTTACGATTAACATACAGCAAATTTAGGACGCGATTTTTAAACAGCAGTTATTAGAATCAAGCCAAAGTTTTATAAAATCAGGCAATTTTTCATACAAAAAAGCAGCTTAACAGATATATCGGATATTTGTTAAGCTGCTCTCTTTCTAACACATTGTTTCTTATTGCTTAGAGGTATCTCCTAGAAGGTTAAGCTTTTCATTCAGCTCCACCAGACCTGCTTTTTGCAGACATTCCTCTGAGAGGTTTTCAAGCTCTGAAAGGCTCTCTTTAGAAGTGCCTGACAAAAGACTTATGCCGTCCTTTTCTGCAGCAATTCCTTCTTTAATAACATGGGAAAGCAATAGAACATTCTTTCGCGAAATCTTTAAATCTATCTTTACCGTTTCTCCCATTCCCGGACTACTCAATACCGTATCGAATATCCTTACTACATCATTTTTTGTAAACATAATTTCAGCGTTTTTGATTAATACTAACACTTTGTAAAAATAAAAAGTCCCTTTGAAATTATTCGCTTCAAAATCTGGTGATGATTGTCTGCTGGCTCTACCTTTATTAACTTCGTCTAAGCAATTGAAAAAAAAATTGTCTTTATCTGTTTTAAAGGTTAGTTAAATAAAACTGTTTACATAATTATTTTAAGTATCATAAAGACTGCCGTTTTTGTGCAGTCGGCCAGATGTCCGGTTGTATCACAACCGATATCTGGCTGCCTATTCGCTCGGAACTCGCTGGCAGAGACTTTTTAAGGATGAAAACTGTGTTAGAAATGAAAAGGATAAAAAATGAAAGAGAAAAACACCAACCGGACCAAATGGATTCATCTGCGTCTGACACCTGACGAAATGAAACTTTTAAAAGACAGATTTAATAAATCACTCTGTCCAAAACTTAGTGATTATGCCCGTAAAAATCTGCTTGGAAAACCTGTTATTTTAAAGTACCGCAATCAGTCCGTAGATGATTTGGCATTGGAAATCTCAAAGCTTAGAACAGAAATTAATGCTGTTGGAAACAATTATAATCAGGCAGTAAAAAAACTGCATTCGCTTCAGCAGATTTCTGAATTTCAAAACTGGATTTTGTCATCGCAGGAAGATAAAAACAAGTTGTTTGAATCAATCGAGACAATAAAAATATCCATGCACAAATTCATTGAAAAATGGTTGCCGTAATTAAAACAGGACAGTCAGTTCGTCGTGTTTTTCATTACAATGAGAACAAAGTTTCCGAGGGCACAGCAAGATGTATTGGTGCTGAAAATTACCCGGCGGACCATGATAAGATGACCTCGTCATTTAAAGTAAATTATTTGGTTCGTACACTTGAATTAAACGAAAATGTGAAGCGGGGAAGTGTGCATATTTCGCTCAATTTTCATCCATCGGAAAAAGATCTGAACGCTGAAAAATTAATGGATATTGCCCAGAACTATATGTCTGAAATCGGCTTCGAAGAGCAGCCTTATTTAGTCTATCAGCATTTCGATGCTGCGCACCCGCACATTCATATAGTTTCTGTAAAAGTAAAATCAGACGGCAAAAGAATTGATATGCAGAATATCGGAAGAAACCAGTCAGAAACTGCACGTATTAAAATCGAAAAAGACTTTAATCTCATAAAAGCACAGGGCAGGGAAAAAGAAATATATAATGAGCTCAAGCCTATTGATACAGTGGGTGTACAATATGGTAAAATACAATCAAAAAAAGCTGTTTCAAGAGTACTTGATTTTGTTCTGGACAATTATCAGTTTAAAAGTCTTGCCCAGCTAAACGCAGTGCTTAATCTTTATAATGTTTCTGCTAGTCGAGGCTCTGAAAAATCAAGGACATTTAAGGCCGGCGGTCTTATTTACAGGATAATCGACAGCAATGGAAAATATAGCGGGGTACCGATAAAAGCAAGTGATTTTAACAATAAGCCGACACTTAAATTTCTGGAGAAAAAGTTTGAAGAAAATAAACTAAAAAATAACAGACCTGGTATTCGTATTAAAAATGTCATCAGGAATATTTTCCAAGATGATAGGCCTACTCTATCCCAGCTTGAATCTGAATTGGATAAGATAGGCATCAGTATGGTAAAACGCCTTTCAGCCGAAGGATCCTTATACGGACTTACCTATGTTGACCATATTACAAAACATGTTTGTAACGGAAGTGAGCTTGGAAAAGAATTCTCTGCCGCAGCAATCTCTAAGAACTGCAGTACATCAGAAAATGAAATTAAAAACAGACCACATTCACCCGAAGTAAAAACACTTTTGGAAATACAGGAAATACTTCACTTGAAGAAAATTTCTGTAAATGGTCTGCAGGACCTCATACAAGTACTCACTGAAAAAGAATTTTACTCTGGACATATACCGAAAGAATTCAAAAGAAAAAAGAAAAACAGAAAAAGAAAAGGTCTTTCCAATAATTAATCATTTAAAATTTACAGTTATGAACACAGGGGAAAATGAACAGGCACTGAGAAAAATTTTAGATATGTCACGCCTTATCAGCATCATACTTTTAGGAATTCATTTTTATTATTACGGCTATCAAGTCTGTAAGCAGATTGGTCTTGTTTCACAATTCAGCGACAAAATTCTTGAAAATATTTATAAAGCGGGATTATTCAGTTTTTTTCACAAATCAAAACTGCTCGCGCTCCTATTTATTTTTATATCTCTTTTGGGGGCAAAAGGGAGAAAAGACGAAAAACTGAAACTTAAAACAGCTCTGCTTTTTCTCATTGCAGGAATACTTTTCTATTTTGCGAGCTGGTTTATTTTGCAGGTCCAGTACAATATAAAAATTGTTTTTCTGCTTTACGTGATAACAACATCTTTGGGCTTGCTTTTTATCATTACTGCAGGCACCTTACTTACAAGGATTATAAGGCGAAGTTTAAACTCACGTGATATTTTCAACAAGGAAAATGAGACCTTTCCACAGGAGGAAAGACTTCTTGAGAATGAGTATTCCGTTAATCTTCCAGCCCAGTATTATCTTCGTGATAAAATCCGAAAAAGCTGGATCAATATCATAAATCCTTTCAGGGGAGTTCTGGTCTGCGGATCACCAGGATCCGGAAAATCTTATTTTGTTATACGTCATATAATCACCCAGCATATCGGAAAAGGGTTTAGTATGTTTGTCTATGATTTTAAGTTTGATGACCTGACCAAAATCGTTTACAATGCCTATTTAAAAAATAGACATTTATACAAAGTGATGCCTGAATTTTATGTAATTAATTTTGATGATCTCACCCGCACACACAGGTGCAATCCCCTCGACCCTGCATCCATGACAGACATTACCGACGCGGCAGAATCTGCTCGTACAATTCTCCTAGGGCTTAACCGCGAATGGATTAAAAAACAGGGTGATTTTTTTGTTGAATCGCCAATTAATTTCCTTACCGCAGTAATCTGGTATCTCAGAAAATTCAACGATGGCGAATTCTGCACCCTGCCCCATGTGATTGAACTTATGCAGCTGGATTATAAAATCCTCTTCACCCTTCTGCGTTCTGAAAAAGAAATTGAGGTGCTTATCAATCCATTTGTCAGTGCATTTTTGAACGATGCCTCTGAGCAGCTTGAGGGACAAATTGCGTCAGCTAAAATTTCAATGGCAAGGCTTTCTTCTCCCCAGCTTTACTATGTGCTTTCCGGAAATGATTTTACACTTGACATTAATAATCCCGACGCTCCAAAAATTGTCTGCATGGGAAATAATCCACAGAAAATCCAGACCTATGGCGCTGTACTTTCGCTCTATACCAGCCGGCTGATAAAGCTTGCAAACCGTAAAGACAAATTAAAAAGTAGCCTGATTTTTGATGAGTTTCCAACCGTATACCTCAACAATATTGACAGTCTAATTGCTACTGCACGAAGCAACAAAGTAAGTACAACTTTGGGCATACAGGACTTCAGCCAGCTGAAAAAAGATTACGGCCGTGAGCAGGCAGATGTGATTATGAACATCACTGGAAATATTATTTCTGGACAGGTTACCGGAGATACCGCCAAACAGCTTTCTGAACGTTTTGGGAAAATAATGCAGGATCGCGAAAGCCTTTCTATTAATAGTTCTGATACTTCTATCAGCCGTTCCAGACAGCTCGAATCCGCTGTGCCGGCATCTAAAATAGCATCACTTAGCTCAGGCGAATTTGTAGGTATGTGTGCTGATAATCCTGATTGCAAGATTGAACTAAAAACATTCCACTGTAAAATTTTAAATGATCATAATGCGCTGCAAAAAGAGACAGACAGTTACAAAGAAATTGAGCCAATACGAATTCTTGACGGTGTACGCATCAATCGAAATTATACACAGATCAGAGAAGACATTACTGAACTGTCTGAATCTGAAATGGACCGCATTTCAGAAAGCATTCACCTAAGACACCTCATCATCAAGAAAAAGAAATCTTAAGTCACCTAAAAACCAACAGCTTATTAATTTCTGGATTTACTTTACGGAAAACCACATTGTTTTCTAAGTATAAGTTTACAAATACGTTAATAACTTTCTCACTTTAAACCTATTTCCAGTGCATAAAAATTACAATATTGGCTTAAATTAGCAGGCAAACAAAACACGTAAAAGAATGGGAGAATGGTCAAAAACAGTTGGCGAAAAAGGTGAAAAGGTAGTGGACTTTTTCTTCAAAGATATACTTGGGTATAACTCGGTAAGTTCCAATGAGACAATCGGCTGCATAAAAGGAACAAAACATAAATCCAAAACAGCAAAAGGAGATAAAACTACTCATGGCATTGATGCCCTAATAAGCGTAAAAAGTCCGCTTGAAGACAAATTATTAGATATTGTGGCTATCTCTTCGAAATATACTGCGGATGAATATCCCAAAAACCCGAAAGCTAAATTTAAAGAACATTTCGAGGACTTAGCCTTTACATTGGAATGCTTCAAAAATTCCAAATTATATGCAGAAACAAACTATAAATTTGGAGGAGTGACCAGAACCGAAATCACTGGCGTTCTAGTGTGGCTTTCAGACAAGAGTCCCAAAGACTATGAACTTATTCCTAAAATTTCAAATGTACAGATTGATACAGATCTAATCTTTGACAAAATTATAGTCATAGATAATGACAGGATTAATTTTCTATACCAGACAATATATAGGGCAAAAGAAGTTTTTGGTGTAGAAAATGTAAAATTTGTATATCACAATAGCAGTTTAAATGTCATTGGGCTAAATTCAATGAGCTACGGAGATTTCATGCCGATACAATATGTATTCTCCGATATTATCCCCTTAAGAATTGAAAAAGGATCTGATGTGGAATTCATTATCTTCTGTAAAGACGGTTTTTCCAGTGATAATCTTTCCAAACTGCTTTCTTTTGCAAACAGTTTTGATCACTTGGCCTCGGCGAAGAGGACTATCTTATCATTCCCTGATTACAATGAACTGCATCATAAAAGCATAATTGAAAGCGAGCTATTCAAATTCCCAAAATACAACTTTAATCAAAATCTGCTGGTTAATTTATATCCATCTGATTTCAGAAATAAATAAAAATGGAAAAAGATTTTTTACCGCAAGGAGACCACGTAAGACAATTGCTTGTCAACGCTACCATAACGACATCAAACATTAATAGTTTACTAAGAGATAAAGGTGTTTTTCTGGGACACATCGAGAAAAATAATTCTATTCCTCTATTAATGAAAACCCTCATAAGCCCATCAGACTTTCGAGATTTACATGAGGCCCAGAAGAAAAAAGAAGATACGATTAAATTCAGAACTGCTACAATTAAGTGTACAAGCGAAGTTGATCTTTCAAAGGTATTTTCTAATTCTGTAGACTTAGGAAGCAAAATAAAAGAGGCGCATAAATATGAACCCAATTTTAAGCTGTTAGGAACACCAACTTTTTATTTAGAAGATGATACTGCTGTTTTTGACTACAAGATTGAACGAGATAACTATCTGGAAAATTGGACCAGCAACAAAACAGAACATGCGGGAAAAGTATTCGTTAAAAAATCGAAAGGGGGAACACTTGAATTATCAGTTGAGCAAAACTCAACATCTAAGGAAACCATTCTTATAAATGAGCTAATAGTTGGGGAGGTAAAAAAACTTCTGAAAAATGAAAGTTTTATTAAACCGGATGAGGATTTTATCCGAATCAAATTTAAAGACTTTACCAATGCGCAAAGAATTCAGTTCTTTTATTCCTTTACTAAAGATTTCTGCATCTATCTAAAGTTTCTATCCATAACTGATATTGACCTTTATCTGGACGAAGACCAAGAGTCCCACAAAGACATCAAAGCATTGGTTGATGAAATTGATTCATTGAAGATTAATGGTCGAGGGCTTCAAAACAATCCTCTCCTGAAAAACAATCTTTACCATGACAAACTAATTGTTGCATCAATCTCGCTAAAATTTAGTTTTGATATCAGGGGCGTCAAAGGTAATGCCAGTTTAATAATAGCATTTCCAGATTACATCTCGAAAAAATCGGCAGATGCAGAACTTCAGATTTCTTTAAATTTTACGATTGAAAAGGAACATAAGCGCAGTACGACAGAAACGCAGTTAAGAAAAGAAATTTATGCTTTCGTCGAAAAACATAAAATAGCAAACTATACCTTATTCAAATCATCTTAAGCCATTTAATTGAACCCATTAAAAAAAAGGTAAAATGATAAATATTAACCAGCTGTTAGAATTCAAAGATGTATTTCCTGAGGAAAAGCCTCAGCAAGTTGTCAATTATTTAAAAAAAATTTCGAAAGAGACATTGCTTAAATCTATCGGTTTCTTTAATACAAAGCCTCTTCCAAATTATGATAATTTTTTCAGCAATCCTGGCATTCATAAGGAAATATCCATCAAAGTCAACAGTTATATATTTATAAACCGAATCAATAAAAAACCTCATGTCCTTAATAAAATAAGTGCCTTAAAATTTGCAGAAATTGTCTTATCCAATTCTCAAATGCTACTTGAAGACAATACCAATGATTCCCCTGATGACGACGAAGTAAATTTATTCAAAGCATTTCTCTGCATCAATACAGAAGTTATAAAAAAACAGGTGTTGGATAATGTAAATGATGAAAACTTTGAAAAAATAGTGGATTTCAGCATAATCTTTACCTTTCCCTCTGCTGATTTGGCCATTACTGAAAATGACGATTTGGAATTTTTACATTTGCTTTATGCCACTTTTTATAAGGTTGAGAGTCTTTTCGCCTTTCTTAATTCCAAACCCGAATATGCAAACATAAAAGAAGGGTTTATTAAATCTTTTAATGTTTCAACTGAAGCGGAATTTATTGATCAGATGACATTTCTCTTCGGGCAATTGATGCGTTTGAAAGGAACCAACAGCTATTTGTGGAATGTCGAAGATAAGGATGCGCAAGCATTTCTAGACTCAATGGTATCAGACGATATCGCTCCGGATGAAGATTTCACGCACATAAAAAATAGTCCGATCTATAAGGCCGGTGATAATCTTTACTCAATTGTCCATTACTTTTTCGTAGTGGATAAATTTTACAAAAGCGCAAAATTCAAACTTAAAGAATTGTATGAAAAGGATCTACCTTTAAAAGCTTCGCATGGCAACTTCTTCAGCTTTTTTAACAGTGAATTTTCTGAAAGCTTTCTAATGAAAAACATCTTGGATGAAATATTTTCACAAGAACATTTCATAAAAAAACCGCAGAGAGAAAAAGAACTTCCTGGAGAACCTGATTATTATGTTCGCCAAGACAATGAAGTTTTTATTTTCGAGAATAAGGACGTGTTAATTGCGAAAGGCATAAAAGCATCGGCCAATATAGAACAGATAAATGCTGTCCTAAAGACAAAATTTTTAGCTGACGGCACAAAGAAAGTAGGTATCGGCCAGCTCGTCACAACAATTGCTGAGATTGGCAGCGAAAAATTTAGGTTCGATGATTTTGTAAATTCAGCAAAAGCACTTACCATATACCCTATTTTACTGGTCCACGATAGAATTTTCCAAACTTTAGGAATTAACTACAGACTTAATCAATGGTTTAAGGAACAGTGCGCAAGCAGACTCGGCGGTCTGAATGAAACTTTCAATATTAAAAGTCTTACTGTTTTAGATATAGACACTTTAATTCTCTGGCTTCCCTATTTTCAGATAAAGGATGAAAATTTCAAGAAAATGCTGGACTTGCATTTAGACAAAATGAATTACACAAAGGAGGTGATTAATGCTAAAAGCCAAGCTGAATTGCTGCATCGAGCGAATGAAAATATCACGGAACAGCTATCCCCAATTTCTAGAAGAATAATTTCCTATAAAATGGATAAAGAAAAGTTTATTGACAGATTCAGAAATGTATTTAAAAATGAATAACCCAAAGCGCATTTTAAGGATTTTTTTCGAAGGATTCTCTACAGTGGCCAAATCATACAGTAAATGCATCCTTTTGATGCGCGAATGCGATTTTTCAAAATCATACCTTTATGAAACCATTTCCAGCAGAAACTTCGTTGTGTGCTCTGAAATAATAATTGATCTTCTTATTGAATCCCGATGCGAAGAAAATGGCGGAGATTTATGGAAGGCATACCTAATTGCCAATAATGAGGGATATTCTTTTCAAAGTTTTGAAGAACCCAGATTTTCAAAACTGTATTTCTATGATATTCCCCGATTTTCTGAGTCCGATTTTGAAAACATTATTGAGCACTTTGGCGGAAGCAAAATTGCAGAAACTACATCTATGACTCCTGATTTTATACTTGGAAATATTGCAATTGAACTAAAGGACCTGCAAAAGGAAAGCCTGTTTAATGATGACAGGAGGACAAGCATTGCGAAAATCTTCAAAACTGACAGCAGATTTTCTATAAACATTAATTTTTCAAACCTTGACCCTGAATGCCAAAAAATATATAAGCGCACAATTGCAAATTCAATAAAAAATGTAATAAGCAAAGCCTCGAAACAAATAAAAGAATTTCAAAAAATTAAATCGATAGACTCTTCTGGCGTATTTATACTTAATACCGGCTATTTTAGCCTCGATCATAGCCTGCTCAAAGAAATTGTTCAAGAAACAATTTCAAAAGACACAAAAACTATTAAATTTGCCTATATTTTCACGCAAAGCGTTTATCATAATGCCGTAGGAGATTTGCAGACAGATTATAAACAGGATTTAATCGGCATAATGCCAGATAAGCTTGACGGTATATACGAGGCATGTCTTAAGATTATTAATCAAAAAATGTCAAGCATATTTCAGGCAGCTAAAAACAGCAGCCCTACGGCAAGTCCGCAATATCCAATATCTTTCTTTGCCGACAATAAAATCTTTTATTGGACACCTCCCCGCATTGAACCATCCATAAAAATATGAAAAAGAATTACTCATTGGAAAGAAATTCCCCCCTCTCGTTAAAAAGAAAACTATAATGCCCCATCTTTATCTCTTGCAGAACTTTTAGATTATGGTCGTTAAGCTCTACTTTAATTGAAATATAGTGATGGAGTAAAAATGATCGATCCTCAATAACAGTCTGCTCCTCTTTAAGTTCCCATAAAGGCGGAAGCTGCGCAAAAATTGTATATTTTCCTTCACCATTATCTCTAATTAGAGATTTAAAAGCAGGTCTGTTTTTTAAATTAATATTTATAGCATTTAAATGTGCGATAATTTCACGAATCTGGTAACTATTAAGGGAGCCTTTTAATTTCCTGAGATCGTTCCACACATTCAAAGAACCGCGACAGTCGTCTATTACTATAATCATACAGAAACTGCCTATACGTATCATCGCAACCTTACCGTAAGGTGTATCAATATAGTCAAATAAATTATCATGCTCAAAATCTGCGATAGGAAAAATAAGCATTGTACCGTAGACTTCAGGTGAAATTTCAGCTCCCGTATAAAAGCTTCTAATTAGACAATGGATATGGTGCATATCCTCCCAGTAGTGATGGTCCCCAATTTTACCATCGTTAAATCTTTTATCGCGATTCATTTCCAACGTTCTATCCTTCAAATGCGTTTTAAAAAAAATCAAAGCAAGCCAATTGAATAAAAGGGCGGCCTTTTCCCGATCATCAGATAGCTCTTTTCGTATATCTACAAAATCTTTTTTAAGTAGTTCACTTATTGGAACTTCAAATGTCTCCCCTAACTTGGAATTGCAATCTTTACAACAGGGTATTTTATACTGCCCGTAATTGAATTTAGTGCCGTTTGGAAGGGTAATTCTTTTTTTGTGCAGTCCAAATCTATGCAATACCCAGTTGGGAATGATATGTTCATCATTAAACTCTTTTGAAGACGCTTCTGCTCCACAAATGAAACAGCAATTTCCTTCTACTATTTTTGCCTTAAAATCCTCGAAGGAAAAAAAGATAGTTTTCTCTTCAGTGTTTATTACTGTTTTCATTAAATTAATTAATTATGCTGATTTCTTTTTAGAAATAAATATTGGCAATTGTACAAAATTTAACTCATTTTTCTCACAGTCAAGGAATACTTTATTTATATGTTTTTCTATTCCAACCTGAAAGCTCCAAAGTTTGCCTAGTGTCCGGCTTTTGTCTAATTTTGGTCCCTATGAATCATGAAGAAATTAAACGTTATTTTGAGGCCAGTCCTCCGCCGAAAGAAGTCCAATTGACACCGTGGGCCAACATTACCGATACCCAGGTTTTTCTAAAGAGCTGCTACAGCACTATCAGAAACTTTAACGGACCGGTGGACCGATGTCCGGCATGGTGGCACCTTAGGGATTTTTATATTCTCATGAAAAAATCCGCCCAGAAGGCTACTGTGGAAAAAATAGAGGAAACCCCATTTGAAGAAATCTCAGGTGAAGAATCTTCAGAAACTGAAACCGCTGTTTAAAATTATTTATTAAGAGACTACCGAATAAAAGACAGCCCCGCATTATTGCTGCGGGGCTGTCTTTTATTTATCTGATTTATAACTCCAAAACAGCAGCATTTAAATTCTATTTAAGGATTGTATTAAAAAATAACTTCATAAAAAATGACGATGCGTAAATTCTGAATAAACGATTTCCGGCTTAAAAAAGCACTCTTTTCAAATCCCTGAAAAATAAGGATTTTAGAATTTTGTTATTATTTATAACATTAAAATAAAAAAATTTGATACAATCTGTTACTAATTTTGATTTGTATAAAAATGAACAGATGATGAGCAGAGCAATTGTACATATCGACATGAACACGTTTTTCGTATCCTGCGAAAGACTCACCAATTCCGAACTTAACGGGATACCGCTGATCATCGGCGGTGGGGAAAGAGGCGTAGTGGCTTCGTGTTCGTACGAGGCCAGAAAATTCGGTGTTCGGTCCGCCATGCCCATCCACATGGCAATGAAACTTTGCCCGCAGGCCAAAATAATGAAAGGGGACATGGAACTGTATTCCCGCCTGTCCCATGACATTACCGAAATTATTCAGGAAAAAGCGCCGGTGGTGGAAAAAGCCAGCATCGATGAATTTTATCTCGACATTACCGGTATGGACAAGTTCTACGGCAGCTACAAATGGACTGATGAACTTGCCAAGCGGATTACCACACAAACAGGTCTGCCCCTCACCTTTGCACTTTCTGTCAATAAGACCGTATCGAAAATCGGAACGGGCGAAGGCAAACAGAAACAGAACCTGGAGATTCCCGAGCATCTGGTACAGCAGTTTTTAAACCCGCTTTCCATCCGCAAAATTCCGATGGTTGGGGAACAAACCTTTCAGACGCTCTCGCGGATCGGAATCCGAACCATCCGCACGCTTTCAGAAATGCCTTCTGATGTGCTTCAGCAGATGATCGGCAAAAATGGCATAGAACTCTGGAAAAAAGCCAATGGCATCGACAACAATCCAGTGGAACCTTATACAGAAAGAAAGTCCATTTCAACCGAGCATACCTTTACGCAGGACACAATTGACATTCCTAAACTCAACAGGATACTTTTGGGAATGGTGGAAAAATTGGCTTTTCAGCTTCGCTCCGAAGAATGGCTTACCTCAACGGTAACGGTTAAAATCAGATATGCCAATTTTGATACTGAAACAAAGCAGTGCCGGGTGCAATATACCTCAGCCGATCATATCCTTACCAAGACCGTTCAGGAACTTTTCGATAAGCTCTACCAGCGTCGTATGCGTCTTCGCCTTATAGGAGTGCGTTTCAGCGGACTTGTAAGGGGTACTTATCAGATCGATCTCTTTCACGATACTGAAGAAATGCTGGCCTTATATCAGGCTATGGACCGAATGAAAAGCCGTTATGGTTTTGATGCCGTAATGCGGTGCGCTGGTGCTTCTTTCAAACCCAATACTAAAAATGAAATTTTAAAACGTAAACCATAAGTCATGTACCTTAACTGTCATTCCTTCCACTCCTTGCGTTACGGCACGATTCCTTTGGAAGAATTGGTCGAGCAGGCAGTTTCCTTCGGTGTTAAAGCTATGGCTCTTACTGATGTAAATACTGTTACAGGAATTTATGATTTTATTAAATCCTGCCAGCAGGCAGGAATCAAACCTTTGATAGGAATGGAATTCCGTTGGGGATTTTCGTTGTGCTATGTTGGACTTGCTAAAAATGCAGCAGGTCTGGCGGAAATGAACCGTTTTCTGACCCGCCATAATTTTGACAATACACCCCTTCCTTTTCCAGCACCTGAATTTAAGGATGTATTTATAATTTATACTACTGAAAATCTGCCAGACGTTTTAAAAGAAAATGAATATATTGGCATTCGTCCTGAAGAATTGCAGAAACTGATTTTGACTGACCTCAAAAACAGGATTGGTAAAATGGTGGTGCTCCAGCCGGTCACATTCCGTACCAGGACAGAATATAATCTGCACAGAATTCTTTGCGCAGTTGACCGCAATATAATTCTTTCAAGACTCTCACCTGATGACCACTGCCGGGAATCTGAGGTAATGATTGCCTCTGATACTTTAGCTTCTTATTATGAAAATTACCCGCAGATCATCTCAAATACAGAGAAAATTATAGAACAGTGCAATTTTGAGTTTGATTTTAAAACACCCAAAAATAAAAAGTATTACACCAGCAGTAAAAAGGATGATATGAAGCTGCTTAACACTCTCGCTGAGCAGGGCCTTGTATGGCGCTACGGCAGAAATAACATTAAAGCAGAAGCAAGAATGAAAAAAGAATTGACTGTAATTGACCAGCTTAAATTCAGTGATTATTTTTTAATTACTTGGGATATTATCCGCTACAGCAATTCTCAGGGATTTATGCATATCGGAAGAGGAAGCGGTGCAAACAGCATTATTGCTTACTGCCTTGGGATTACTGACATCTGCCCTCTGGAACTGGATCTTTATTTTGAGCGTTTCCTGAACCTTAACCGCAAAAGCCCTCCTGATTTTGACATTGACTGGTCATGGAAAGAACGTGATACCATACTGGAATATATTTTCTCACGTTATGGCTCTGATCACGTCGCCTTTTGTGGTACAAACGTGGAATTCAAATACCGGTCAATCTTTAGAGAGGTCGGCAAAGTTTTCGGTCTTCCGAAGGAAGAGCTGGATGCACTCGCTAAAAACCCTATGGATCTGCACCCTACAAATAAAGTAGTCCGACAAGTGCAGCAGTATGGTATGCTGTTGGAAAAATACCCCAACCAGAGAAGCATGCACTCCTGCGGGATATTGATATCTGAAGAACCTATTACCAATTATACGCCTCTTGAAATGCCTCCCAAAGGTTTTCCTATTGTGCTTTTTGATATGCATACCGCTGAGGACATTGGACTTGAGAAATTTGATATTCTATCCCAGCGTGGTATTGGGCATATTGACGATACGGTAAAACTTATAGAGAAAAACAAAGGTATCCGTCTGAATATCCGTGATACATCCATTTCGAAAAACGAAAAGAGCTGCAATGATTTTTTAGGTATCGGAAGAACTATAGGATGTTTTTACATCGAAAGTCCTGCAATGAGAGGGCTGCTTAGAAGACTTAAATGTGACAATTACAAAACCCTTGTAGCTGCATCGTCAATCATACGTCCTGGTGTTGCCCAGTCCGGTATGATGAAAGAATATATTTTCCGTCATAATAATCCGTCGCGTTTCGAATATTTCCATTCTGTTTTTGAAGAGCAATTGGGAGAAACCTATGGCATTATGGTCTATCAGGAGGATGTTATCAAAATTGCACTTCATTACGGAGGTCTTCCCGCGGCTGACGGCGATATACTGCGCCGTGCTATGTCTGGAAAAGGACGCTCCAAAGCTGCGCTTCAGAAAGTCAAAGATAATTTCTTTGAATGCTGCCAGCGTCAAGGACATCCTTTGAAACTCAGCGAGGAAATATACCGCCAGATTGAGTCTTTTGCCGGATACTCATTCTGCAAGGCACACTCTGCATCTTACGCTGTAGAAAGCTATCAGAGCCTTTACCTCAAAGTGCATTATCCCGTAGAATTTATGACTGCAGTAATAAATAATCAGGGTGGTTTTTACCGTACCGAGGTTTATGTCCATGAAGCAAAGATGTCTGGAGCAATAATTCATAATCCTTGCGTAAATAAGAGTGAGTATGAAACCACACTTTACGGCAGTCATATCTATCTGGGTTTTATGCATCTTCAGGGGCTTGAAGCCAAAATTGCCGTTTTCATTCAGCAGGAAAGAGAAAAAAATGGGGATTACCTTTCATTAGAAGATTTTATAAACCGTGTTCCTGTCGGTATTGAAGGACTCCAGATTTTAATTTTTATTGGTGCACTGCGCTTTACAGGAAAAACAAAAAACCAGTTGTTGATAACAGCAAGGCTGATAATGGTCAATTTTAAACCCGAAAACAGAAATTTAATGCTGCTTCAGGAGCCTATAAAGAAATTTGAGCTTCCGGTTCTGGAGCGCTCCCCTTTTGAAGATGCCTTCGATGAAATAGAGCTCTTAAGTTTTCCTGTATCCTGCTCCCCTTTTGATTTATTGCAGACAAAATTCAGAGGTGATGTAATGGCAAAGGATTTATTGATGTATCATAAGAAAACTGTCCGTATGCTCGCCTATCTCATCTCACGCAAGCACGTCCCTACAAAGATGGGGGCTATGTATTTCGGAACTTGGATTGATGCCGATGGAGAATTTTTCGATACTGTACATTTTACAGACAGTCTTGCGAAATATCCATTTCAGGGAGGAGGCTGTTATTTATTATTAGGGAATGTTGAGATAGATTATCACTTCCCTACTATTACTGTAACCAAAATGGCAAAAATGCCCTTTATTGCTGACCCCAGATATTCAAATACCAATGACAGACAATATAAAGTGCATGAGCAGATTCGTGAAGATGTAAGTATGACGCATCGTAAACCTTATCCACAGGAACATGAGATTAATCTGCCGAGAAATAAAATGAAAAATTAACGTTATTAAGCATTTATCAGGTTCAAAGTTTTTGCATGCGCTTCGACCCTTAAATCATCTTCTATTTTTAAAATGAGCAAAACCATTAATTTAAGCAGTATGCGATAGTCATTTTTTTGCTCCTCCTCATCATGGCTGTTTGTCGCATGTACATACTTATTTCGAAGCCAAAGACCATTAGAGAACCGGTTATTTAAATAGTAATTGAAAAAATCACGCTCAGCTTTAGTGAATAATGCTCCAGAAAAAGCAACAATTTTTAGCTTTTCCATTCTATCTATTTCTTTTCTGATATAATCAGGAAAGTGATAATAGTTTATAACATCGTTATTGTCCAGAATTCCTAGAACAATAAAAAAAGTGTAATTTTTAGGTTTTACCACACCATTTAAATCAGCTATCAGATAGTCATCAGCAATGAATTTATCTATAACTTCTTTTTCATAACTGTCAAAATTTTTTATCATCATATTTTCTGAAATAATCAATTCATAGAAACAGCTGTATTTTTTACCATATTTTTGATAATCAAAAAGAATACTGCTTGTATTAAAAAAATAATTTCTAAGTTTTGAATATTCATTTCCTTCAGGGTATACATATTTTTTCTTTACCCGCGAAGGTATCTTTTCAAAACCAGAAGTTTTGGTAGTAACCTGTAAAAGCTCATAGTCAATACTACCTTCAAGAACAAACAACCGGTATTGCTCAATTAAAGACTCAAACTCAGGCACTATCAACCTGATCTTTTCCAGTGGAGTGCTTATTGAATTGGGAAGGTATAATCTAAAAGTATCCACTTCAAACTTTGAATTAAGATAATCATTTACAAAGTATTGAAGAACATCTTCTATACGTATATCAATGGATTCCAAGAAATATCTATAAAGCTCAAATTTCAATTCTCCTGTTAATGTTCTATCACGAAAATCAAAACTTATTAGAAATTCATTTTTAGATTTCATAAAAATCCTATCGAATGTATCAATTCTTGACGATTTAATTACCATATCAATACACCCCTGAAAATCAATAAAACCAAATATGTTTCTGTAATTCTTGAAAAGATCCTCCTTACCTGTTTTTTCCCTTAATTTCTTAACACTGTAAGAGTAAATCTGTCTTTCTCCTTCCATGATTATCTTTTCTATTTCAAGCTGATCTTCGCTAAGACATGCTCCTTTTGCAACTGTCGTAACATGAGCCTTTTTAAAGTGTTCAGCATTAAGTTTTTTTGAGAGCCTTTTTGCTTTAAGCCTTAATTTGTCACTTATTTTAAGAAATTCAGAATCTTTACTGCTTTCAACCAGACGGACATAATTTAGATTTACATCTTCTATATCCAGATACTTGTCTATTAAAAGCTCCCGATCGTGAAGACTGAAGGATTTGGGAAAATATTTTTCCTTCTGCTCACGGTCATGCTCCTGTTCGTAATAACTTAAAAGATTTTCAGCATTTTTTTCATCAGCTAGCAGATAAGCTTTTATTTCTGGCTCAAAAAATGCTACGATTCTGCTACAGTAAAGAATATCATTGATATCAAATCTTCTTTTCTTAAACAAGGTTAGAAGATCAGCTGTCGTAATTTTTTCATAAATCTTAAACTTGTTAACAAGCATCCAGAATGATTCATGATAATCATATTTAATATCATCATAAAATGAAACAATCAATTCTGATGTAAGGCCTGTAAAATAAAGATTGATTTGCTTTTTAAATTCCTTAATCAGTTTTTTGTACATTTCTGTCTTCTTATCATCCCAATCTTTATGAAAAAATCCATTATCAATATATTCACAGATATGCTGAAGTTCAAGTACATCATTTATAGTATAAAGTGATTTAATATGTCTTCCATTTTCAAGAAATTCATTTATTTTGCCCATCATGGGATAAGATGCAAGGTCTTCTCTTGAAAAAAATATTATTCGTTCCATAAAATTGAATCTTATTATTATATTAATGGTATTGCTGGACAACATTTTCGTATTCAGTTTAGTAAAGTACGAAGATTTTATATTTTTTTTTCAGAAAAAACAAATTAAAAGAGCTTTCAAAATCATAAGTTTAATTAAAAAAACATTAAAAAGGCAGGTCAATTTCATCAATTACTGCATCAGTAGAAAGACTGCTAAATATTTTAGGGTTTAATGATCCTATTTTATTTATATTAACTGAATTATACGCAGTGAAATTTATTAACCCGTTTTCAAAGAGATCAAAAAACAAATTAACACCGTATCTTTTTTCAAGGCTATGTTTTATTTTATCTGTATGAATATTTCCTTTTCCTGAAATCATTAAAGAAGGCGACAAATGCTTAGGGGCTTCAATATGCCATCCCTTTGATAGTGAATGGGATTTTAGTTCGTTGAATAGTCCTATAAAATTAAAAAGCAGTTCTGGAAAAGGAGTAAAGTTCTTAACTTCACAGAAAGTCTGGAGATCTTTATTCGCTACGTAACAAAACTTCTTTGTAGAATTTTTTACCAGATAATGGTCATTCTCTGAAATTATTGAATCTTTATTTATTACCGAAATATCAGGAGTAAGATATATGTCATCCTGAAAGCCAGACTGAACGGTTAAATTATGGTGAATTTCAAAACAAATCTTCATCTGAAAATTTTCATTATCTACAGGACAAGATATTTCAAAAAATGAAAAATTTTCGGGATAACCGTTGGGCGAAAGTTTATACTTAAACTTTCTTGCGATAAGATTTTTTACTTTAAGTTCAAAACCATGATTCTGGTAGTACCTTACAATATAATTGTAACAGCTCATTTCAAAATAGTCACTTATCCTGCTACCCTGATTAGAAATGAAAGTTTTATTTCTTCTTAAAAAATCATTTATTTCATTCTCAAAATCTTCTACTTTTTTAAATGGATTTGGCATTATTCTATTTTGTTGTTATCATCTTCAGCATTATTGTGAGTATTGTTCGCTTCATTGTTGTCAAGGTGCCATTTTAAATTCTTTATTTTTCTCAATAAGTCTTTCGTTTCTACAGTAGTTAAAATATCATGTGTGAGGGAATATTTTTCCAGCAATACATTAAAATTTATCACTATTGCAGCGATACGATTCTTCTCTGCTTCTGTTAATTTATAAGTCCCTATTTTTATTGCGTCCGCTTCACTGTTCCTGAAAACAGTCCCTGCAAATTTGACAGCGCCGTCCATATTTGAAATTACCCTTTTATAAAATATTGCCAATGCAACTACTAATTCGATGGTTTTTGAGAAAGAAATAAGATTTTTATACGCATCTCTGTTCTGGAGTATAAAGTTAATCTCCCGCATTCTATTATAGTATTCATTATACATCGGATTGGATATTTCTCTTGGCAATCTGCTGCAAAATTTTTCAATCATATTCTATCTATATCAATTAAATCATCGATTATAACCCAACCAGCTTCTTTAATTTTATCAATATCATTTTTTATATTTTCCTTTAAAACTGCAAAGCATAATAAATGAGTTGGCCTTGAAAAACCAACATACATCATTTTTAATGCCTGTTTAGCTCTGCTATCTTTACCAACCCGATAAGAATGAAACTCATTAAATAATGGATTTGGCAATAATTCTTCTTTTTTAGTTTTTGTAGCCAATTTTGAAGCAACCTTTAACCTTTGTGTCTCATATTCATGATATGATGATTCAATGTACATTGTTGCACAATGAGTCTGTCCTTTTACTGCGTGGATTGAAGACAAATTAAATTCATTAATTGAATTTTTATTAGATTTTACTAAATAATCACCCTGCCCAATTACATGCTTTGTTTCAATAAACTCTTTTGACTTAAGAATCGATCTTGACTTACTAGTATCGAAGTTATCCCAATTTAATTTTATAAATTCAGATTCTATAAACTTTTTAATTTCTTGATACACTAAATCAATGTCATTATTCGAAACAATTTTAAAGCACCATAAATATAAATTTGATTTAAACCTATTATAATATTCATCGCCCTGACTTTTCATAAAGTCTATAATATTAGACTTTCTAAAATATCTTTTCTTCTCAAAGTCAATATAAATTCCTTCTAACCTTAATATTCTTGAAAATGCATTCAAAATGGATTTTCTTATAGCCTCCATGGTTAACTTTTCTCTGTCAAAGAGCGTCAAGTGCTTATACAAAGAATCAAAATCTTCTTTCTTTTGCTTTGTTTCTTTTGAATAATTTGGAAAAATATCTTTAAGTCTAATTTTCTCATTTCCGATATTTTGTTCATCATTATTCCATTCTGTACTCCAACTAATTATATGGTAACCATTCTTTGATGCACTTGAAGTTTCATTAAGTTTAAAATCTTTAATTAGCTGTGCAAATCTATCTTCAAGTTTATCTTTTGATTCGTTATTAAAAATTATCAAGTGCGGTTTGATTGGAGTATTTAATTTAGCCAATCCGTTAACAACAAATTTTTTAGTTCCATCTTTATCTGTATGTGGATCTAATGTATAATAATTAACAATATTGGCTATCTCTTCCGTTAAACGATTAGATCCAGTTAAATAAATCGGATTCCTGGGAATCCAATCACAATTATCTTTTATTATCTTACCTGAGCTATATATGGATTGATTAATATCCCCAATTCTTTGGATTACAGTATTTGAGCTCTCAGAAAAAAATATGCTGTCTATTAAATCAATTTGGTATCTTTCTAGATCCTGCATTTCGTCTATAAAAACATACTTAAAACGCAATTGAAGTATTTCTTTTATCTGAGGGTTCTTATGAATATACCATTCTGCAAAAGAAAATGAATCTTTATATCTCAAAGAACCTTCTCTATAAAGTATTTCAAATAATTCAAGTAAAATTTTACCTGAATCTGTATTAAATCCTAAAGAAGTATTTTCGTAAATAAACTTTTCTTCAAGAAAATTTAATCTATAAATTAATCCTCTTGAATGTTTTTCTAAATTAACTGAGTCTAATGCTTTCTTATTTACACTAACGATTATACTTTTTAGTGCCTCAGAGATTTGATCGTTATGCGCAATATCCTTGCATTTTTTATAAATCAGAACATTTTTATTAGTTAAAATATTAATAGATTTAAGATTTTTTATTATCTCAAGAGCCTCTTTCTTTTCAATATGAAGTTCGTTTATTAATAAATTTGTGCTTATTAATGCTTCTCTAGAATATATTTGATTAAAGAAATTACCATATAAAGTATTTTTAAAAGGCAATTTTTTTGATAAACTAATTAGTTTATCTGAAGGAATATCATCTTCATTTTTCCTTATGTATGAACCATACTTCTCAAAACAAGCTTGATTTGCTAAAAATCGGTTCGTAAAACTTTGCACAGTACCTATAAAATTGGGATATTCGAAGAGTTGATGACAGTCTTTTTTAAGTTTTTTTTCAATCTCATATACGGCTTGATTGGTATGTGCTAGAACTAGAATCCCTGAACCGTCTACAAAAGGCATATTTTGAGCTATACAATACAGTTTTGCCATTAAAGCTGTAGTTTTGCCACTGCCGGGAACTGCTAGTAAATCACATGTAGTAAAATTTTTTATAAATGGAATTCTCTCTTCATCATCAAAATCATTACCATCAATAAAAATATCTTGCGCTAATTTAATATGCTCATCTTTAACTTTTACCATAACTGCATGCATGTTTAATAGCGTCAATTAAGTATTTCAAATATTCGTCAGTTTCATTAATGGCTAAATGTTTTTGTTTAATTATTCCATTAGCTAATTCAGATGCAATTTTCACCTTTTCAATTCCACTTGTACTATCTTCTTTTTTTAATTTTGAAATTAATTTATCTTGAAATTCAGACTTAAATATTCCATTTTTATCTTTTCTAAATTCTTCAGTTCCCGAATGAACAAGACTGACAGCCTCCTTGAAAAGTTCTGATAAAGTAGATGATTTAAACAAACACCATTCTAAGGTCCATTCTTTTGCCAACTCCAAAGTTATGTTGGTCTTCTCTAATTCACTTTTCAATAAAACTAAATTTTGATTTTTTGTTTGCACTCTTTTATTTTCTTCATTGATAGGCTTGAAAACTCCTTTTCCATCCGGTCTATTATCTAAATCTGTTACAATAGCAACTGGCACTTTCATTTCTTTATCATCCTTTCTTAAAAATATTTTCGCAAAATGTAAATAAGCAGTTGAAGCTACGTTAACAACCGAAACTTCTCTTGCTGTCAAGTCATATCCCATTTTCTGTGCAAGCGCCGGTATCAAAATTTCTTCCGACCAGCCTTCCACTAAGATGACTCCTTTTGCAAAAAACAGATTTGATTTAGTAGTATCTAAAAACCTTTCTAAATACTTATAATTATCTTTTCCTAGCTTAGTGTAATTATCTGCCAGAGGAAAAACAGTATTATCTTTACATATTATTAATGACTTTAAATGAAGCTTTGACGCTATATTTGGACTGTGAGTAGTCAAGATAAATTGAATTCCATTATCAGCTTCTTCACTTAAAGCCTCAATAATTTTCATTTGTGCCTGTGGATGAAGATGAGCTTCAAGTTCTTCAATCAAACATAATTTCAAACCCTCCCATTCACGTTTCAAATGTAATAACTCTGCCGCCATAAAAAGTCTATTCATACTCCCTAAGCCAAGATTATTTCTATCTACAATACCTAGATTAAGTTTCTCTAATATATTCTTAATCTCAGGCTTCCCTAATGAAAACAAAGAAATAGTTTTATCATCAATAAATTTTTCTAAAAAATTATCAATTGTTGCCTTTATCTGTAAGTTATACTTTTTATCACTATCTGTTCCCTTGAAACGATTTTCAATCTTCTTATTAATTTCTTTGAAATCAGTTTCAAACTCATGGTCAATTCCTTTTTCTTTATAAAACAGTTTATGCTTTTGCAATATTTCAGAAAGTCTTGAATTCTTTTTGGCGGTCAATTCACTATCTGCATCTCGTAAAGCTTTTAAATATGTACATTTTAAGTATTCTCTGGCTTCGGCATTTAGCAAATTACCTATACCATCCATTCCCGCTTTCACATCTGATGGAATTACTCTATTATCTCTAACTTCCGCTTGATAATTTAGAATAAGTTTTGGTCTTATCTGCTTAACCATTTTACCGTTAATATCTACTTCTTCTTCTCCCCAGCCAGACCATTCTATAAAATGTTTTCCTTCCTTATCAGAAATACCGGAAAAATGGATTTCAATTTTTAATTTATCAGTCCCTTGATAAAAATCGCTATCCTCAACCTTTATCCATTCATATGCATGAGTTTTTAAAACCAGTTTAATTGCATCTAAAATGGTAGATTTACCAGAATCATTCTCTCCGATTAAAACATTTAAACCTTTATTTAATGAAACCACTAAGTCTGCTTCTCTATTTAAATCAGAAGATTTTGTTCCGTACTTTCTAAAATTCCATAATTTTATTTCACTTATAAACATTTATATTTCTAGATTAGATTATAAATTACCTGTTTCCACTACAATTCTGAGCAAAACAGAACGTCTACACAAATATGAATTATTATTTTAATTCCTCTTTACGGAAAACCGTATTATAGAACAAAATTCAGCATATCCAAAAGTAAAAAATTAGTAAAAACTTGCTTGCACGTACATATACCTAATTTATCAAATTGGCTTTTAAAAATTTTAAAAAAAATGACAATTACTCATTAAAAGTGTTATCAGAAAATAGCACCATTAAAACAAGTTGATTAAATGTTTAAATCATTATCTAATGCATCATTTTACTCAAACAAATAATTTTGAATAAATCAATAGAGTCGCCTTTGAAGAAAATAATTCTGTCAAATATTGCCGTAAGGCCTATGTAATGCATCAAACTTTAAAAACTGCCCATCTTCCTGATGTTTTCACTTCCCTTTCCTCCTTGCTGTATTTTACAACATTCTGCATCCTCTAGATATGCCCTTTATTCCAGCTTTCTTTTTTCGTTTATTTCATAACAAACTTATTCCCTATAGATTTCAAGTGATTGGAAAACCGGAAAATTTTTCAATCCGCTTTCAGCATGAAGGTCACGCATATTATTTATATTCCCTAAACTGAAATTGCGTTCTCCCCAGATTCCCCACACCAAAGTGCAATTCTTAGAATTCAGAAAATTATCTAACAAATCCTTTCGGATATAAACCAAATTGTATTTGTTATTATAGTCTTTATTATAATTGATTTCCTGTGATGCTAAACGGTTATTAGAGTCTTTTAGGTTAAATGTATCCGGTTCATTAACTAGCTCAAGCTTTTTAAACAGCTCTTTTGAAATAACTGTTCTATGTCCTGAGCTATTTGCGCTGCTATCACTTGAAAATGCATATTCCATAACCGGCAGAAGAATTTCAAACTTCTTTTTTATCTGCTTGGTAACTTCAATTTCTTCAGGATATTCCATCTCGAATGTATCAAAATTAAATTGCGGATTATAATCTGGATGATCTTTTTTTACCGTGTACGTTTTGGTATCTTCAATAAAAGATAAATCAACATAATTGCCATATACTGCGCCATCGAAAAGATACATTTCACCAGCAAAACAATCGTGGTTTTCCCTTTTCTCCGGAAGCCATCTTCCTCTGAAATTCTGCTTATCCAGCCTTAACAAAGCGTCATCCAAATCTTTGTTTTTTATTATAAGTGCCCTGATGAATATAAAGCGCTCCCTTTGGATTTCTTTATCTTCCTGGGATATGAATCCATCCATACAGATCCATTCGCCTGGTTCTCCGTTTAGGCCCTTAACTTCAAGATATTTTGTGACATCTGCACCTCCTCCACTTCTATACCACTCCATCAGACTACGATTCCTATCACCGAGATAATCCGTATCAACAAATTTTGATTCATCATCTTTCAAGTCTTCAGGAAAACTCAAATCAATATCAGGATTGATTATCCTGAAATCTCCATATTCGTTTTTAAGCAGCCCCTCATCATCCCTTAAGCCGGCAAGCTCATAAAAAGCAATCCATGAATACTTTTTTCCGTACCGTTCTATTTTAGCTCTTGTTCCCCTGCTTGTATGTTCCATTCTTTGTATCCTGCTGTCCATTTCTTTGAATATCAGCCCATCCCATCCAAGCTGGAAAATACGCCAGTAGATCTGTCGGCGTACCTTCTTCTTACTGTCTGGATCATCATAATTCCTTCCGTCATCTACGATCTGCCCGATAGTATAGTTGCTGAAATCCATATAAATAGGATCATTGAAATTGCCTTTTTGCTTTTCATAATCAAATTCACCCCAATCTCTTATGCCTCCTGTCTTATAAGGTGCTCTCATGTTATTCTGTTCTGACTCATTAAGCAGATCAGGAAAATATTTCAATGCAGTTTCAATGCTCATAGCCGCATAGCTTCGGGCAAGATAATGGGTAGTCCCATGTGGTGCATCTTCTGAAAAAATTAGACTGTACAGCATTTGGCCTACAGGTTTTAAGTGCTGTTCTTTAAATTTACGATCCATGTTGTTATGCTCTGCAAGTATCACTCCATACATTGCTCCAAGAGTTCTTTCCCATACATAAGGGTCGTTTACAGCCAAAGAATAGGAAACAAGTTCGGTAAACTCCATTGGAAATCGTCTGCCGTAATAATAAAGTGCCCTTGTAGCATGATCACGCATATCTCTGTTTGTAACTGTCAGCATCCACATCAGCTTTCGAGCAGCAATATGAACACGATCCGATATAACCTCTTTTTCTCTTATTGATTTTTCTATATGATTAATATAACTGTAGTAGTTCCCTTCTTCCTCAGGATAATAACTGCCTCTGCACTTCTCGGTCCAGTAAATATCTCTAAAGGCTACATTCATAGAGCGAAGAAGATCGGATAGAAACAGGAAATTTAGCGGATGCTCGATAACTAGTTCAGTAGTGTCAAAAAGGTCGATTAAAGACCATGTTCTCGAAGTATCTTGAAAAGCTGTGGCAACCATTTTTTTTGCCAAGGTCTCATATGGCAGAATAATATCAGCATTCAAATCAAATAAGGCTTCCACTGTATATTTTGAGAGCGAATAAGATTCACTGATCAGCGATTCTAGTCCAAAACGCTTGATTGCCAGTATGCAGAAGGAACGCAGAATATCATCATATAGGGCATGTTTACGATTTTCTCCAAGAAGTGAAATTGCAAATTTTTCACTTTTTATAAGAGCCTTAACTTCAATGCCGTCCTTGACAGTTTCTAAAATGCTTTTGGCAATAAGATAACCGTTAAGCAGATCATAGGTAAATGCCACAACTTCCTTTCCATCCCAATCCCTGAAGATCAGTAGATCTTCACCTTCAAAAGCATGTAGGGTCTCAGTATCAAGAACAGCAGGTACAACATCTTGAAGCGGTACATCCCTTTTATCACTATTCCAAAGTACGTCAGAAATTTTATTAAGTATATCTTTTGTAAAAGATTTACTGTAGCGGAACTCACGGCCAAGCCTCCCAACAATATTTTCATTGCATTTTTGGAGATATTCCTCAAAAATATCAAACATATCTTCATTTTGAAATGACACAGTTTCTCCCTTTTTGGCTTCACAAAAAATTGTGAGATATAAAGGTTCTGTGAAATGGGATATCCTATCTGAATTGTTCTGCAGCGTAATACCGTAATGATCAAAATATCTTTCCGTAGCTTCGTTGACATTGTAATTTGTAAAGCCATCCACCTCCACCTTCAAACTCCACTTTCCGTCGGGATAGGACAGATAGCCTTTAGGAAAGAGCACTTCTTCATAAGAGCTGCGATAGGTGGCTATCAAAAGAATATTAGAAAAATTCAGCCTGATTTCGTTAGCCAGCTCTTCTATGCCTGATACCCAAATATCTTTCCAATAAGCCGATTCATTAAGACCGTCAATGGCAAGTACAAGTTTAGTCTTATGCACACGTGCACATATTTCAAGTGCTCCAAAAAAATCCTTTACATTCCAGTCACTTGGAATATCCAGCAGCTGTTTCATCTGTTCCTTCACAGGAAGATTAGACCTGAACTGGCTGCCAAAAAGAAAAAGTGCAGGCTTTCCGCCATCTATCTGCTTGCGCACCGTATCAACTGCTAGATGGGTTTTTCCTTTTGAGGCATTTCCCGAAATATAGGTTTCAGTTTCATTCACTGATTGAAGCATCGCAAAGATATTTATGTAAGCATCAAAATTTCTAATTGTAAAATACGGCCCCAGCAGACAGTTTCGACAGTCGCGTATTTTTTGTTTAATTGAGTGATCCGATTCTTTACGCTCAGCATCCCAGCTTATATCCGCAACAGCTTCATCTCTGCTAAGGATAGAATATTCATTATAATAAACTTGAAATTCCTGTACAAAATTGTCTATCTCTTTAAGCAATGAATTAAGTTCGTAACGTTCCTTCTCCTGTAAAATTATAACAGCAGCTCTAAGCAGTACATTTCCTCTTTCTATTAACGTTACGTGGCTGTCAACAAGTACAAATTTGCTTATCTTTTTTACTGTCTTCTCAAAACCAGTAGAAACATCGTACCCCCTGATCTTCTTAATATCGTCTTCATAATCAATTTTAAATCTATCGATATCCAGATGAGCAGCCCTATCCAGTATGAGTTCAGCTAAAGAATTTCCTCCTATAAACCTTGAAATTTCTTCGTCAGCTGAACCGTTAATGTGAAGTTTCTCTAAATATTTTGATTTAATAACCCTTGATTCTCTAACGATATCAAACTTTTCTTTGAACCAATCGTAATCAAGAATTTTATCGGCAAAAAAATATCTTTGAACATTAGGATATTTTCTTAAGTAATTCAGTATTTCACTGTCTCCCCAATGGATCAATTCTGGATTGCATAAAGATGATAAAACTGGTTTTCCTTTGTATTTCAGTTCCCCGCAACTATCAAACCATAATTTCTCCGAAGGTGTCATGGAAAGCTTACTGCATAAAAACCATTTTTTTAATCTGGAGCCATGTACATCAGCAGCTTTCTGCAGTGATTTTTTAATCTGTTCCTGTCTTCCGCTTTCACTAAAACGTCCGAAAAATTTACACTGCCATCCCCAGATATCACCGTTTGCAAACTCCAGATAGAATTCAACTCCATCTCCGCCGCCGCTGTCATCAATTGAATTTAGTCTTGCTTTAGAGGAATACAATTCAAAGACAATTTGATAACATAATTCTTCAAAACTTTTCTTTTTATCGTCCTCGTAAGGTTTAAGGTGTTCCCAGTTAATCAGGTTGCTCATTGACTGACTATAATTTAATGGTTAAATAAAATGGAGTGCTTAGCTACTCAAATATAATTATTGGCTCCTTACAAAACTACAAAATTGGATTACAAAAAAAATTAATCAGTGAAAAAGAACGATAATTTATTACAGGCCTTATTATGATATGTAAACATTGTATACATATTATGATTTTCAATTCAAAACGGGTTAAAAGGGCAGCCAAGATAGTGCCCGCCGTATGCTGCATGCGCATAATGGCGCCGCTTTCGCTTGCCACCCTTCGGGACTTATAGCACTCCGCATCCTCATAACCGGTCACTTGATTCTTGCTTTCTTTTTTCCCGTTTTTTCTTTTGAAAACAATTTTTAGGAATGCAGGGAGAAAGAAATTTTAAACAACAGTAACGCTAAAATTTAAAATCATGGAAATCACAGGACGTATTACAAAAGATGCTCTAGCCCGCAAAGTGGGAAATGAAAAACAGGTCGTTAACTTCTCCATTGCCATCAATGACAGCTACAAACCCAAAGGAAGCACCGAGTACAAACACATTACAACCTTTATTGACTGCTCCTATTGGCTCAATGCAAAGCTTGCCCAGTGGCTTAAAAAAGGGGCGCTTGTTCAGCTGTTCGGGCGTGTGGGGATTAGCACCTATATCGGTCACGACGGCTCGGCTATGGGGTCTTTGACCTTTCACATCAACAGTCTTAAGATTTTGGCTTTTGCCAAAAAAGAGGATGGGTCTGCGGGCGCAGTTATCACGCCGAAAAAACAAAATTCATCAGAAGAGCCTGATGACCTGCCTTTCTAAGGCAGGGTTCTAATTGTATTTATAAACGCCAAAAAAATCACATTATGAAAGCCTTAGACAAAAACGAGTATACGGACTACGATGTAAGCCATGTATTCAACGAAATCATTTTAAGCCATTTGGATAGCTATAACGGAAAGAAAAAACAGCAGTTGAAGTCTTTCCTCGAAGACTTACAGAAAGGGGGCTGTATCAGCGGTATGATAGGGGAATTTATCTACCACAACGACTGCAAAGCTTTTTACATCAAACACCTTGAAGATTTGGAAGGAATTAGGAATGATTTGGAAGAAGTATTTGGAGAGCCTGTTGCCAACCGCTATAAACTGCCCCATTACACTTTTTTATGCTGGCTCTGCTTTGAGGAGTACTGCTACGGCATTTACAGAGACGTCTTTGAACAATAGCTATTAATCAAACTTTTTCCATCATGAAACCATCTGAAGACTTTAAAACTGCTATAGAGAATTATCTCAATACAACTGCGCAGGGCGATTCAGCCTTTGCCCAAAGCCTTGCCAAAGAAACCAAAAACATCGAGAGCTGTTGCAGTTACATTTTTGGCGAGGTCAAAAAAACAGGATTGTGCGCCTTTGACAATCAGGAAATCTTTGATATGGCGGTCAAATATTACAGCGATGACAGTATTGGTGCGCCTGCACCTATCAACTGTAAAGTGGTCGTAAATCAGCCCGTAAAGGCTGATTTATTCAACTCTGCTCCTGCAATGAATCCACAGGTCTCAAGACCCGAAACTGTACCTGTACAAACAACAGTAAAACCTGCACAGAAAACCTTAACGCTTTTTGACTTATGAAACCACGTACAGCCATAGAAAAACAGATAGTCGCACTAAGCGAATCCCTTGCACCCATCGCCCCAGAAATGTACTCTTGGGCTGAGCAGTCCATTTTTCTGAAATGGGGCGTTTTATCACGTGGAAAGTTCCACTGTCTGGACTGTGGAAACGCTTGGAAACCCGAATCCGAAAAACAGTCTGCGAAATTTACGGCTTGCTTAGCCTGTAAAGGAAAACTTAAAATGCACGGTTGCAATCAAGTGCATTTCAAGGAAATAGAATACAGCGCAGTAGTAACTTGTCTTTCGGATTTTCAAATAGTGCGCATCATTTGTTCGACCAAACAGATGAAGAAGAACTGTCTGCCCTCCTATTCCCATACCGAAGTGATGCAGCATTGGATAAACCCAAAAGGCGAAGTGCGCACCATGTCACGCAGTACAAATGTTTTTTCGCACGCATACGATGCATGGCAGTATTATTCGCCCCTTGAAATCCGCCCAAAGGATTTTCAGGACTCTCCCAAGTACCGAATCAACCCCTACAGGTTTTATCCACGCTTGAAAGTGCTTCCCGTATTGAAACGAAATGGCTTTAAGACAAGTTTTTATGAGGTAGCACCTCAGGTGTTGCTTTCATCATTATTAAAAGACCACTGTGCTGAAACTCTGCTGAAAACTAGGCAGATTTCATGGCTCCGCTATTACCTTGAATCTCCCCATCAGCATGTCCTGCGCAACTGGCAGGCCGTAAAAATATGTCTTAAAAAGAATTATACAGTTTCCGATTTTGGAATTTGGGAGGATTATATCGAACTTTTGCGTTGGTTTAAAAAAGACATAACCTCCGCCCTGCTCGTCTGTCCTGCTGATTTACACTTGGAGCATGACAGATTGGTGGAGAAAAAACAGCAGTTGCTGAGAAAAAAATATCTTGTGAAAATGCGTGCGGAAATAGAAAAAGCGCAAGGTCTGTATGCTGAGGAGAAAAAACAGTTTTTCGGGTTATGCTTTTCAGGGGCAGGAATTACTATTTCAGTATTGGAGAATGTTTCTGAATTTATGACCGAAGGCGACAGCCTGAGACACTGTGTTTTTACCAATGAGTATTTCAAAAAGATAGATTCCCTGCTCTTCTCTGCACGCATTGACAACAAACCAATCGAAACTATAGAGGTTTCTCTTTCTAAAATGGAAATAGCACAGTGCCGTGGTTTGAGGAATCACAATTCAAAACATCATAAAGCTATTTTCAGTTTGATGAAAAAAAACCTTTATCAGATTCGCTCCCGAATGAAAAAGAAGAAAGCAGAACAATGCTAAAAGCGGAAAAACCGAAGAACTTTCGGTTTTTCCGCTTTATAACATTTCAGACACTGAAATTTTCCTTGCTGATTTATAGCAATCTTCCTCTTAGATTGTTCAAATCAAAAAAAAATAATTACTGTTCAATAGCGTACTGCCTTCAATGCAGACTATTAAACAGGGGAAGAAAAATCCATTTCTAAATAAACTATGAAAAAATAACAATTTTAACATTTCATTTATAAACAGAGATATTTTTATAATTATCTTTGTTTACGATTTTACATGTCTTATGAAAAGATTCCACATCATAGTAATTATTACCTTAGGTTTCTTCTTGATGCCAATGGCTACTTTTGCTTGTGGAAAACTTTCTGGAAAGATTTCTTATACTAAAGAAGCTTCCAAAAATCATGACAATGATTGCTGCTCGAAAGATGGCAGTCATTCCAAAAAAAATAATGATGGCTGCTGCGGTCATAAATGTGGGCACAAGTCATGCGGTTGTGTCTCAATCTGTAACGGAGGAATTACTTTCTTTAACCAACTTGACTTTAAAAACATCACTATAAGTGTTTTTTCTAAAAAACAAAAATTCCACAGTTCAGAAACCTCCATTCTCTCTGGTTTCTATACTATCTGGCTTATCCCTAAAATAAGCTAAATACCTTTTTTGACAGCCATACGTGTGTCAAAAAAGGAAGCCTAACTGCTTCATTTTTTTATTTTTCGCTTTTTGTAGAATAATTCTCTATACAATTCTTGTATGCAATTATTTCTCAAAAGCAATATTCACTTCAAATACATTTTAAAATGAAATCAATTCAAAAAGGATTGATGGCAATCACTCTATTGCTGTCAGTCATAGTGTTTGGCGCACCTATAAAAAATGCAAAAAACATAAATGCAAAAATTTATGGTAATTGTTTAATGTGCAAAACTGCTATTGAAAAAGCAGGAAACATCAAAAATATCGCTTCGGTAAACTGGAATGAAAACACCAAAATAGCGGCTATTACCTATGATGAGAAGAAAACAAATCAGGATGAAGTCCTGAAAAGAATTGCCTTAGCAGGATATGACAGCGACCAGTTCTTAGCTCCTGGTGACGCCTATGCAAAACTTCCACAATGCTGCCAATATGAAAGAACAAATATGGCGGCTCCAATAAAAAAATCCGAAATGGATATGGGTAAAATGGATCATTCACAGCATACAGCCGCAGTTCCTGCAGATGCACAAGAAAACAGTCCTTTTAAAGCAATTTTCGACAGCTACTTTGATGTAAAAGATGCTTTGGTGAAAACAGATGCTAAAACTGCCGCATTGAAATCTAAAGAGCTCCTTACTGCAATCAATGCTATTAAAATGGAGAACCTAAAGCCAAAAGAACATACTGCATGGATGAATGCAATGAAAAGTTTAGCTTCAGATGCCACAAATATTTCTGAAAACCAAGATGTAAAAAAGCAAAGGGAATCCTTTAAAAGCCTTTCCAAAAACACGTACGATCTTATAAAAACTGCTGATCAGCCGCAGCCGGTTTATTATAATCATTGTCCAATGGTTGATGCGAATTGGCTCAGCAAAGAAAGCGGCATCAAGAATCCGTATTACGGTTCACAGATGTTAAGCTGTGGATCAACTATAGAAACAATCAAATAATCCCAAATCAAAAAATGAAAAATATAATAACCGTTAGTTCAATGCTTGGAGTTTTAATTTTAGGGACCGTTTCGCTGTTTTCTTGCAGTAAAATGGATGATATGAATATGTCCGATCCAAAACTGAATATAAACTATCCTGCCGCTTATGTGGTCAATGGTCAGGACGGCACAATTTCAGTAATCAAATTGGAAACTAATGAAGTTACAGAAACCTTAAGCCTAATGGGCAGCGGCAACGATATGATCATGTGGCCGCACCACATTTCTTTACATTCCAATCATCTGGCTATCGGTGTACCCGGAATGGACTTCTCTGCAGGCCATACCGCAGGTATGGGAGGAATGACAGGTAAACTCCTTGTAATTGACCCAGCCAGTGGGGCAACAGTAAAAAATATCAGCCTGCCAATGATGAACCACAACACAATATACAGCCCAAATGGTTCAGAAATCTGGGTGCCGCAAATGGACATCAATGGAAAAGTTCTGGTTTATGACGCCTTAACATACGCATTGAAAAGCACCATTGCAGTTGGCATGATGCCCGCTGAGCTTACCTTTTCTTCTGATGGGACTAAGGCTTATATTGCTAATGGAGATGACAATACTGTGTCAGTTATAAATACCGCAACCAAGCAGGTTACAGCCACAGTTGCTGTGGGAAAAAACCCTGTGGGTGCCTGGACAGGAACTGACGCCAGAATGTATGTTGATAATGAAGACGGGCAATCTATCTCGGTAATCAATGTGGCAACCGATGCCGTAGGCCAAACCATTGATCTAGGATTTATGCCTGGAATAGCGTCTCACAATGGAAATAAGAAAGAACTTTGGGTAAGTGATCCTGTCAATGCAAAAGTCCATTATTGGACCTGGGACCAGACTAAGATGATGTGGGTTCATGGAGGTGTATTCACTACTGGTGCCGGTGCACATGCTATAACATTTACAGCAGATGGAAATACTGCCTATGTGACCAATCAGACCGCCAATACGGTCTCTGTTGTTAATGTATCAAACCATACGGTCTCTAAAACGATTAATGTCGGTAGAAAACCCAACGGATTGGTGCTGAAAATATAAATCTGATATAAAGGCATTTAAAAGGCAAAATAGAGATTGGATTTGCAATCAAAAAAAGAATAATTCTTATAACACTCAAACAAAGGAATGTTAGACAAAAAAACATTCATTAGAGATAAAAACTAAAAAAAATGAAAAAACTAATTTTCTCAACCCTTGTAATGGCAATTGTACTTACAGCTTGTAATTCAAAAAACAAAGAAACTGCAGCTCCTGAAGCGGCTTCCGGGACAGCTCAGAATGACTCGCAATTGTATGCCTGTTCCATGCATCCTGAAATTACAGGAAAAAAAGGAGACAAATGTTCCAAATGCGGAATGGAATTAACCGAGCCAGTAAAGGAAACGGCCGGAAAAAGTGCAGAAGTAGAAACAGCCCAGACTGCTCAAGGAACATTTTCTATAAACGAAATCGTGAGTAATTATCTGTCCCTAAAAAATGCATTAATCAAAGATGATACAAAAGGAGCTGCAGATGCAGGCAAGGCATTATATGCAGTTTTTAACAGTGTAAATCCCAATTCGATAGATGCGAAATTAAAAGCAGAATATCTTGATATTGCTGATGATGCCAAAGAACACGCAGAACATATTGGAGCTAACGGCGGAAATATTGAACACCAGAGAGAGCATTTTGCCGTGTTAAGTAAAGACATGAATGATTTGATAAAATCTTTCAAATCAGAACAAAAATTGTATCAGGACTTTTGTCCTATGTATGATGGCGGAAAAGGAGCTATTTGGATAAGCGAAACCAAGGAGATCAAAAACCCATATCAAGGAAAAAAAATGTTAACCTGTGGTTCTATGAAAAAAGAACTATAGTACAGCTAAGTACTAATAAATTTATCGGGCTGTTTACATAATGACCACTCAATTTTCTCGTGACTAATGATGTTCATAATTTATTGAAATGTATCTAATTTTTTTAGACTACGCCGTGCGATACTCTTTGCTGAATATTCACTTATTTCCCATGTGTTTATTGTGTAGACAGTCCAATAGATATTTAGAAAAAAAATCAATAGCAACCTATTTTTTAAACAATTTAAAATATAATTAAAATGAAAAATACAATTCTTTCAGCCATATTAATGGTATGCGTAATGGTTTCTGGCAATGCGCAAAGCAAAAAAACAGAAGCAAAATTTTCAACTCAGCAAATTGTTGCAGATTATTTAGCGTTAAAAAATGCACTCGCAAAAGATGACAGCAACGGGGCCGCTAAAGCTGGCAAGGCACTGTATTCGGCTTTCAAAACCACAAATGTAAAATCGATAAATCCAAAATCCAAAGCTGAATATCTTGATATAGCTGACGATGCCAAAGAGCATGCAGAACATATTGGGGCCAATGGCGGTAATATTGAGCATCAAAGAGAGCATTTCGCTCTATTGAGTAAAGACATAAATGATTTGATCAAAACTTTTGGAGCTGCAAAAACACTATATCAGGATTCTTGCCCTATGTATGATGGTGGAAAAGGAGCTATCTGGATCAGTGAAACAAAAGAGATAAAAAACCCTTACTATGGTTCTAAAATGCTTACCTGCGGTTCAATGAAAAAACAATTGTAAAATGAAACGGTTCATCAGAAAGATTCTTTTTATTGGGTTAATTATTTTTCTACTGATGCAATTGTATCAGCCTGCCCGCAATTCCGATTACGGGCAGGTTTTACCAATTCACATTTCAAAAGTCTATCCCATTCCCAAAAATATACAAACGATTCTTAAGACTTCTTGTTACGATTGTCACAGCAGCAACACGCAATATCCATGGTACTCCTACATCCAGCCGGCACGTACCTTTATGGAAGGACATATCAAGGAAGGAAAAGAAAATTTGAATTTCAGCCAATGGGGAAGTTATTCGAAACGAAAACAGGAAAATAAATTAGACCGAATTGCCAAGCAGATAAAAGCCAATCAAATGCCTTTGGCTTCCTATACGCTGATCCATAAAGATGCAGTACTGAATACTGTTCAGAAAGAACAGCTACTCAATTGGATTGAAAAAGTAAGTGATAGTCTTTCAAAAATAAATTAAATCTATGGTACACAAATTAATAGAATGGTCCCTGCGCAACCGTTTCATCATATTACTATTATCAGCAGGAATATTTGTTTGGGGTATTATCTCTATTCAAAAAAATCCTATTGATGCTATTCCAGATCTATCTGAAAATCAGGTAATCGTTTTTACAGAATGGATGGGACGTGCTCCACAGCTCGTTGAAGACCAGATCACCTATCCCTTGGTTACCAACCTTCAGGGATTGCCTAAAATTAAATATGTAAGGGCTGCTTCCATGTTTGGAATGAGTTTTATCTATGTCATTTTTGAGGATGATGTTGATGTATACTGGGCAAGATCAAGAGTACTGGAAAGGCTCAGTACAATTAGCAGCACCCTGCCCAAAGGAGTTGCACCGCAATTGGGACCCGATGGAACCGGAGTTGGCCATATACTCTGGTATACTTTGGACGCTCCCGGCATTGACCTTGGCGAACAAAGGGCACTGCAGGACTGGTATGTCAAATTTGCTTTGCAAAATGTCCCCGGAGTAAGTGAAATTGCTTCTTTTGGAGGATTTCAAAAAGAATACCAGGTTACCATTGATCCAAACAAACTGCTATATTATAAGCTGTCTGTCCCTGAGGTTATAAGCGCCGTACGAGCCAATAATAACGAAAGCGGCGGAAGAAAATTCGACATGAGTGATATTGGCTATATCATTAAGACATCCGGTTATCTGAAATCCATAAAAGAAATTGAGGATATTCCACTGAAAAACCAGAATGGTATCCCTATAAAAGTCAGCGATATAGGAACAGTCCAGATGAGCGGAGAAACCCGATTGGGAATCTTTGATCATAATGGTACAGGCGAAGCTGTTGGAGGCATCGTCGTGATGCGTTACGGTGAAAACGCCGATGCCGTTATTGATAATGTGAAAGAAAAGATGAAAGAAGTCGCAAAAGGGCTTCCTAAAGGGGTAAAATTCAATATTGTATATGACCGAGGGCATCTGATCAAAGAGTCTATTGATTCGGTTAAGCGCACCTTAATTGAAGAGATGATTGTGGTTTCGCTTATCGTTATTATTTTTCTTTTCCATTGGCGCAGCGCATTAAGTATCATAATCCAGATCCCAATTACAATTGCCGCGAGTTTCATACTTCTAAATGCCTTTGGAATATCCTCCAATATCATGTCCCTTACCGGTATCGCACTTGCCATTGGGGTAATAGTTGACAACGGTATTATTATGAGTGAAAATGCCTACCAGCATCTCTCACAACGGTATGCACAATGGGAATCCGAACAAAAAACTGAAACAAACTCTGATGAAAAGAATTAAAAATATATTTCGCAAAAAAACACAGTGGATATCCGAAGAGGAAAGGCTTAAAGTAATTGAGAAAAGCAGCAAGCAGGTTTCTCGCGGGGTATTCTTTGCCACCATAATTATAATTACTTCTTTCCTGCCTGTATTTATGCTTACCGGACAGGAAGGAAAGCTATTCCATCCCTTGGCTTATACAAAAACTTTCATACTGATTGTGGATGCCTTGTTGGTACTTACATTAGCTCCGGTACTGATCTCTTTTTTTATGAAAGGGAAATTCCGTCCAACTGATGCACATCCCGTAAATCGTTTTTTGGAAAAAGGTTATGAGCCTATCATACGCTGGGTCCTAAAATGGAGAAAAACAACCCTTACGTTTAATATTTTGGCGTTATTGATTTCCATTCCATTATTGATGCGGCTGGGAACAGAGTTCATGCCCCCACTGGATGAGCAGAGCATTTTATTTATGCCTGTTACCCTGCCTGATGTATCCAATGGAGAAATCAAACGCATCTTGCAGGTACAGGATAAAATAATAAAATCAGTTCCCGAAGTAGAAAGTGTTTTAGGCAAAGCCGGACGGGCTAATACAGCTACCGATAATTCCCCAATGAGCATGATTGAGACCATTATCATGCTAAAACCAAAATCAGAATGGCGTAAAGGAATAGACAAAAAAGACATTATTAAGGAACTCGATACCAAACTGCAGATCCCGGGTGTGGTAAACGGTTGGACACAGCCTATCATCAACCGTATCAATATGCTCGCTACAGGAATTCGTACCGACGTGGGTATTAAAGTCTACGGTCAAAATCTCGATACCATTGCGCGAGTATCAGAAAGAGTAAAAATGGCTTTAGAGGGAACCCCTGGAGTGTCTGACTTATTTGTGGATCCTATTACTGGTGGCAAATACCTGGATGTTGATGTCAATCGTTCCGAACTGGCCCGTTATGGACTCACTGTAGATGACGTAAACCAAACCGTGGAATTTGCCTTAGGAGGAGCGTCCATCGGCAATACCGTTGAAGGACGAAGACGATTTTCAATAAGCGTTCGTATGGCACAGGACTATAGAAATAGCGTAGAACGCATTAAACGCATTCCCCTGCAGTCTCCAACCTTTGGAGAGGTGCCCCTATCTTCTGTTGCCGATATTAAATTCGTAGATGGCCCTCCAATGATTAGTTCAGAAAATGCACTCCTTCGCGGGGCAGTCATGTTCAACATACGTGATCGTGATATGGGGGGAACCGTACAGGAAGCTATGAAAAAATTAGAAAGTGCCAAAAATATACTTCCCGAAGGGTACTTTATAGAATGGAGCGGACAATATGAGAACCTGATCAGCGGAGAAAAGACCCTTAAAATCATTGCACCGATAGTATTGCTTATTATTTTCTTCTCCCTCTATTTTGCCTTTAATTCCCTTAGAGAAGCCTTCTTAAGTCTTATAACAGTGCCTTTTGCTTTGATTGGAGGTGCCTATATAATTTTTTTCTGGGATGTCAATCTATCAGTGGCAGTAGCTGTAGGTTTTATAGCCTTGTTTGGTATTGCCGTGGAAACCGGAATTGTGATGGTTATCTATCTCAATGATGCAATGGAGCAGCTTATCAAGGCCAAAGGTAATTCAAGAGAAACCATTACTAAAGACGATCTCAGAGAATATGTGGTACACGGCGCCGCAAAGAGATTACGCCCAAAACTAATGACCGTCTGTGTCTCATTATTTGGATTAGTGCCTGTCCTTTGGTCCAATGGTGTCGGAATGGATGTAATGAAACCAATCGTATTGCCTATGATTGGCGGCGTATTTACCTCTGCCGTACATATCTTATTAGTAACCCCGCTTATTTTCCTAATGTCTAAAGAATATGAATTACGAAAATATGGCAAACTTGAAGTACATGATGTCAAACATTAAAATACTGGCAGTACTATTGCTTTTACTGCCATTACAGCTATTGAGCCAGACCCAACAGGTCTTGTCTCTTGATACAATCCTTCACAGGATTGATAAAAAAAACGTGCTCCTGCAAAGCTATAGCCTAAAGGCTGAAGGGTACAAATATAGTGCTGATGCCGCAACGGCATGGATGGCACCAATGGTGGGTGTTGGGACATTTATGACACCCTATCCTTTTCAGGAAGTTATGGATGACCGCGACAAAGGATCTTTAATGTTCAGAGTTGAACAAGATATCCCCAATATAGGAAAGCTAAACAAGAAGAAAAAATTTATCCAGTCCCAAGGAAATATTGAGAACGCTACGCGGACCGTTACCCTTAACGACTATAAAGCGCAGGCCAAACAGCTCTACTACAGCTGGATGGTAGCCGAAGAGCGAATGAAAGTTTTGGATCAGAACGAAAAGATAATGTTGACCATGAAAAAGATTGAGGAAGTACGCTATCCTTACAATCAGTCGCAATTGGGTAATGTATACAAGATTGACGCAAGGATTGAAGAGAACAAAAATATGATCCGCATGCAGGAAGGTGAAATCGCAAAAGCAAGAGCATGGCTCAACAGCTTGATGAACCAGCCTGGCAATGCTGATTTTTCAATCGACACAAGTATTATTCCTGTCTTCAACCCTGCTTTGCACGACACCACAAGTCTTGCTGCTGTGCGGGGAGATATTAAAAAGATGGATGCGGGAATTGAATCGATGCAGCTCAGTATTCAGGCGATGAAAGCGGAGAAAAATCCCTCTTTTAAAATCCAGTTTGACCACATGAATTCTTTCGATAAAATGATGCCCAAAGCCTATTCGGTAATGGCAATGATGTCTATTCCTATTGCTCCATGGTCATCAAAAATGTATAAATCAGATGTTAAAGCAATGCAATATAATGTACAGGCAATGGAGAAAGAGAAATCCGCCATGCTGCAGGAAACCCAGGGTATGTTATATGGTATGCAATATGAAATACTGACCATGCAAAAAAGAATCCAGGGACTCGAAACAAAAATAATCCCTTCAATGCAAAAATCGCTGGATGTAAACTTTCTGAACTATCAGGAAAACAAACTGCAAATTCCTGTAGTAATTGACTCCTGGGAAGCTTTAAATATGCTGCAGAATAACTTATTAGATGAAAAATTAAAACTATATCAAATGATTGTCGATTATGAAAAAGAACTCTATCGCTAAGTTAGTCGGATTGTTATTCGTTTCGATATTAGTATTGACAGCCTGTAACAAGAAAACAGAGCATAACAGTAAGCCCGCACATCAGCATAGTACAAATCAGGAATATACTTGTCCAATGCATCCCGAAGTTATTCAGGATAAGCCCGGCAGCTGCCCAATATGCGGGATGGAATTGGTTGCAAGACACACTCCTGGAACGGAAACAGCTATAGACAGCAGCCTGAAACACCTTTTAAAACCAGTTAACGAACAAGTTGTTTCAAACATATCTGTCATAAAACCTGACGAGGGTACTAAAATATTCTCTATGCAGGTACAGGGAATTATTACCTACGATACCCGCGAGCAGACCAGTATCTCCAGCAGGGTAAGCGGAAGGATTGAGCGTCTGCTGATTAAGTACAATTATCAGCCCGTAAAAAAAGGACAGTTAATCATGGAAATCTATTCCCCTGATCTGGCTGCCGCGCAAAGAGAGTTGTTATTTATTTATCAATCTGACCCAAACAATCCGATGCTTCAAAAAGCAAAAGACAGACTCTCTCTGCTGGGTATGCAACAGGGGCAAATTCAACAGGTATTAAAAACAGGTAAAATCTCCTATCGCATTCCTGTTTACAGTAATGCCACCGGGTACATCTTAGACAACACGGGAGCGGCAAATGCTTCTGCAACAGCTCCTGCGGCTTCGCCTCAAAGCGCACCGTCAGATGATGGTATGGGCGCAATGGGTTCAAGTAGCAGTGCAGCATCAAATAGCAGCGCATCTGCCCCTGCTTCCTCTGCTATTATGCTAAGAGAAGGACAATATGTTGGTGCAGGACAATCTCTTTTTACAATATATACCAACAAAAACCTTATCGCTGAGTTTGCTTTTGATCCATCGGTATCATCCCAGATTAAAAAAGGACAAAAGTTGGTGTTTTATGAACCCTCAGATAAGCAAACCGTGTATACTGGTACTATCGGACTCATTCAACCCGTCTTTAAAGAGGGAAGCAACTTTACCATAGCCCGAATTTATTTGCAGGATAATAAATTTCAGACCGGAAAATTAGTAACTGCAGCCATTCCTATTGTCAGTAAAGGCTGGTGGCTTCCACAAAGCGCCGTTCTTAATTTAGGAAATAAATCCATCGTTTTCAAAAAAGAGCAGGACGTGTTTGTTCCCAGAGAAGTTAAAACGAAAAATAATGGTGATGGAATGGTGCTAATAGACCAAGACATCAATAATTGGAATATCGCCAGTAATGCGGCTTATATGATAGACAGTGAGAGTTTTATCAAGACAGCTTCAGAAAATAAATTAAAAAATTAAGCCATGAACAATAAACTAATAATTCGTACTATTTTGCTCATTGCAATGGTTTTTCCACTTCTATTTACAGCATGTGCCCAAAAAGAAGAAAAAAAAACCAGTCAGGAAAAAGCTCAAACCTATACCTGCCCCATGCATCCGCAAATTGTAAAAGATGGCCCCGGCTCATGCCCGATCTGTGGAATGGATTTAGTGCCTTTCGAAAAAAACAACGCACAGGACTTTCTAACCTTGGGACCCAGCCAGCAGGCACTAGCTAATCTGACTACAATAACTGCTGGGGAAAATGAATTTTCAAATTCTTCTCATCTTAACGGACGTTTGGTTACTGACCCTGAGCAAACTATTTACATTTCAAGTCGTGTGGCAGGAAGGATTGAAGAGTTGTATGTAAAAGAAACTGGTGTTCCCGTTCGAAAAGGCCAGCCTTTGTACAAAATATATTCAGAGCAGCTTTCAGCCCTGCAGCAGGAGTACCTTCTAGCTACGGCACAGGCTGCAAGCTTTACTGAGGATAAACGATTTGCCCAAATAAAAAATGCTGCAAAACAAAAACTATTATTATATGGACAATCTGAAGCACAGCTTAATGAATTATTAAAAAAACAAAAAGCTTCTCCTTATGTTGTTTATTATGCCCCGGATTCAGGAATAGTTGCAGAACTTTCCATAACAGAAGGCCAATATGTAGCAGAAGGAGGCTCTATTATGAAACTGGAAGATTATACCCGTTTATGGGTCGAAGCTGATGTCTATCCCGCAGATGCTGGTAAAGTTAAAATAGGCCAAAAAGTAAAAGTTATAGTCTCGGGTTATGAAGATCAGCCCCAAACAATGACAGTAGATTTTATAAATCCTGCCCTGCAGACAAGCAAACAGCTCATACAGCTGCGAGGTGCTATTGCCAATCCAAACAAGCAATGGCAGGCAGGTCAACAGGCAATTGTTTTACTGCCTTCATCAGAACAAAAAATGAAATTAACCATACCTGTAGATGCCGTAATAAGAGACGGCAGCGGTACACATGTGTGGATTGAAATTGAAAAAGGCAAATATCAGCCTAGAATGGTGGCTATTGGTTCTGAAACCTTCGATGAAGTCGAAATTACCAGTGGCTTAACAAAAGGTGATATTGTGGTTGCAACTGGCGCCTATCTCTTGTACAGTGAATTTATATTAAAAAAAGGCAAAAACCCAATGTCAGGAATGAAAATGTAATAATTAATCAAGCAAATAATGAAAGAATTAATCAAATCAGGAATCTCCATATTATCAATCTTGTTGCTTATTGCCTGTGGTAATAATGAAAACAAAAAGAAAGAGATTCCACAGAATAAGAAAACGTCAGTCGCAATTACTAAGGAATCCGAAGTAAAGATAAATGATGATCTTTTAAACGCAATTTACAGCCAGTATACTCATTTAACAGTTGCCCTTACTCAAGGTAATATCGCAGAGGCAAAACTGGCAGCTAATGCGATTGAGGCGGGAGCGCAAAAAATCAGCGCCAACAGTAATCTTGTTACAAGTGCTGGGGCAATCGTTTCAGCTCCGGATATTGAAAAGCAGCGAGTAGCTTATTCTCAACTAAGTAATGAAATGGTTGGCTTGCTGAAGAAAGCAGGAATGGCTGACGCTGAGCTGTATGTTCACTATTGTCCAATGGCTTTTGATAATAAAGGGGCAGTATGGATTAGTACTACCAAAGAAGTGCGTAACCCTTACTTTGGAGAAAAAATGCTTAAATGTGGTGAGGTGAAAGAAACAATTAAATAATCAGAATCTAAGATTGAAGACGGTTTGTAATTATTTTTTAGTGTTAAACAATTGGTTGAAACAGCTGATGAGAAACAAGCCATTTGAAACAAGTTTAAAATACATATTAGCTTCAAAAAAAAACACTAACTTTCTATATACTAAACAAATAACACATCGTATCTAAAAAAACAACCTTATGACACATACCTATACAATATCAGGAATGACTTGCGATGGATGCCGCACCAAAGTAGAAAAAACATTAAATGCAGTCGAAGGAATAAAGGCAAATGTCACATTAGATCCACCGATGGCAACCATTACGATGGAAAAACATATTGCCACCGAAGAACTTCAAGCCGCATTAACTGCCGTTGGAAAGTACACCATTGAAATGACTCATGCTACTCATTCCCACGAAAAAACAGCTGAGAAATCATGCTGTAGTACTGCTAATGATCATCAACACAACAAGGATCATAAAAAAATAGCGGTACCTCATAATCATGCCGGTGGAAAATACTATTGCCCAATGCATTGTGAAGGTGATAAAATGTATGATAAAGCCGGAGATTGTCCTGTGTGCGGAATGGATTTGATACAAGAGCCAGCAGCTATTCAAGTACAGCAATATACCTGTCCGATGCATTCGGAAGTTATTACCAATGCGCCTGGTTCATGCCCAATTTGTGGAATGGACTTAGTGCCTATGGAGCCAACGGATACAGAGGAGAACAAAGTATATAAGGAGTTGCTGCAAAAAATGAAAATAGCAATACTCTTTACGGTGCCTATCTTTTTTATTGCTATGATAGAGATGATGCATGACAATCCATTATTGAAAATAATGGACGTTCAAAAATGGAATTGGGTTCAGCTGATTTTCTCACTCCCCGTGATGTTTTATGCCGGTTGGATGTTTTTCGTTCGCGGATGGAAATCAATTGTAACTTGGAATTTAAATATGTTTACCCTTATCGCAATTGGTACTGGGGTAGCATTTTTGTTTAGTATTGTTGGAATGTTTTTTCCGGATGTATTTCCGGAGGAGTTTAAATCGGAACACGGAACAATTCATCTTTATTTTGAAGCGGCAACGGTAATTCTTACACTGGTATTACTAGGACAATTGCTTGAAGCAAGAGCGCACAGTCAAACCAGTGGTGCCATAAAAGAATTATTGAAATTAGCACCTACCGAAGCTACTTTGGTTCTTGAAGGAGTCGATAAAATAATCTCAATCCATGATATCAAAAAAGGTGATTTATTACGGGTAAAACCCGGAGACAAAATTCCTGTGGATGGGAAGATAACCGATGGTGAAAGCACAATAGACGAATCGATGATTACCGGCGAACCAATTCCTGTGGATAAAAAAATGGGAGATGCGGTATCATCAGGAACCATCAATGGAAACAGATCATTTGTTATGATTGCCGAAAAAGTAGGTTCGGAAACTTTGCTTTCGCAAATTATACAAATGGTCAATAATGCAAGCCGTTCCAGAGCACCAATACAGAAACTAGCAGATAGTATCGCCAAATATTTTGTGCCGATTGTTGTTGTTATCTCTGTTCTTACTTTTTTCATTTGGGCAAAATTTGGCCCGGAACCGGCAATGGTTTACGGATTTATCAACGCCATTGCCGTATTGATAATTGCTTGTCCATGTGCACTGGGTTTAGCAACACCGATGTCTGTAATGGTAGGGGTTGGTAAAGGAGCACAATCGGGAATTCTCATAAAAAATGCCGAAGCCTTAGAAAATATGAACAAAGTAAATGTTCTGATTACTGATAAAACGGGGACAATTACCGAAGGAAAACCTTCTGTAGAGAAAATTGTTGCTTTCGAGTATTCAGAAGAGGAACTGTTACAATTTATTGCTTCTTTAAATCAATATAGCGAACACCCTTTGGCACAGGCCGTAGTGAAATTTGCAAAAGCGAAAAATGTCTCTTTGACAAAAGTCAATGATTTTGAAAACATCGCAGGTAAAGGAGTGATTGGAACTGCTATTGGTAAGAAGACGGCATTAGGCAATAAAAAATTAATGGAGCAAGCAGGGGCAATTGTTTCTGCTGTCATAGAAGAGAAAATTATTGCCGAGCAAAAATTAGGAAAGACGGTTTCTTACATCGCTGTAGATAAAAACGTGGTGGGATTTGTAACGATAACCGATGCCATAAAAGAAACCAGTGCTGCTGCTATAAAAGAATTAATGCGTCAAGGAGTTGAAGTAATCATGCTTACGGGAGATAATATAAATACTGCCAAGGCTGTTGCCGACGAATTGCATTTGACTTCTTTTCAAGCAGGCTGTTTACCAGAGGATAAATTAAAAGTAATCGAGAAATTACAAGCTGAAGGAAAAATTGTTGCTATGGCGGGTGACGGTATAAATGATGCGCCGGCTTTGGCACAATCGGATATCGGAATTGCGATGGGAACAGGAACAGATGTTGCAATAGAAAGTGCCAAGATTACATTGGTAAAAGGAGATTTGCAAGGAATTGTAAAAGCTAAAAACCTGAGCCATGCTGTAATGAGCAATATAAAACAAAATCTCTTCTTTGCTTTTATATACAACGTATTAGGGGTTCCTGTTGCAGCTGGAGTTTTATATCCGTTTTTCGGAATATTACTTTCTCCTATGATTGCTGCCCTGGCAATGAGCTTTAGTTCTGTATCTGTTATTGTCAATGCATTGCGATTAAGAAGTTTAAAACTCTAAAGAATAAATAATTTACTATACAAACAAAGATGACCAATCTAGGACAAATTATTCTGCAGTATAAAATTGATAACGAAAGTGTCTACAATACCTGGTTTATATATAACGATCAACGATTAAAGGCATTTCGCACTATAAGACGCGGTGTTCTGCAAGTCATTGAGGATATTAAAAGCAAAACCTTTCCTAATGATTTCAAAGAAAGCAGCCTAGAATTTGTACTGAGCTGCATTGCTGAACAAAAACAAGTCTTTGCCGGAGTTTCACATCCGTTTTACTGGAAACCCAAATTACGCATTCCAGATATCTATGAAAATCAAAACAATAAATTGGCTTTTGGTCAGTTTCTTGAAAATTGTATCAATGCCAAGTCTGAAGAACAGGTTGTAAAAGAAATCATAAGACTCGATGAATTAAAAATTAAAGGCTTAGGGCCAGCGGTTGCCAGTATTCTATATTTCATACACCCAACCTGGTTCCCACCATTCAACACTGCTATTCTAAATGGTTTTAATTTTCTTTTTAAAGACAAAAAAAAATTGGGAAGCTGGACAGAATATCTTAAAATAAGAGAAGTTTTAATGGAAACTAACAGTTTGCATAAATCTCAGCTCTCAAATGATTTGGGTGCCATCGCTGGATTGTGTTTTGAAATTGGAACTCAGAAAATGCTAATAGGCAATGATGAATATTTAAGCGAAGTAGAACGTGCAAGATTCGAAAAAAACGTACACAAACGTCAGAAAGAAATACTTGACGAAAAACTAGAAGAAAATCTGCATAGTGAAATGCAGTACCATTTATTAAAAATTGGAGTTTCATTGGGTTTCGATGTTACTCCGGCAAGCAATGATAAAAGCAAATCGTTTGATGGGCAGAATTTCTCCTTTATTTCACTTGGAAAATTCCCTGAGCTGCCTACTGACAAGGACACTCAAAATACCATCAAGTTAATTGATGTGTTGTGGTTCGAAAAAGGCACAAACAAAATTATAGGAGCCTTTGAAGTAGAAAAGAGCACTAGTATCTATTCGGGCATACTACGGTTGTCTGACCTATACTTTACTATTTCAAACGGACAGGAAGTTTTTTATATTATAATTCCAAATAATCGGGAAAAGGATTTAGTCCTTCAACTCAATAGACCTGTTATAAAAAACTCTAAAATGAATATTAAGTATATCCTGTTTTCTGAACTAAGAGCCAATTGTGATGCTATATGCAAATTTGGCAGCGACCATTCGATAATGGAAAAAATATCAAAATCAATTTAAAATTAAAAACTATGAAAAAAATAATTCTGCTAAGCTTCATTATTATGCAATCGTTATCAATTTCTGCACAAGAAAAAATTCAAATTAAACTTACCCCTGCAAGTCCCTCTGCATCATTTCAACAAGAAATCGGAAGTTCTACAGTCAAAATATCCTATAGCAGACCCTTAGTAAGAGGGCGAAAAATATTTGGCGAATTAGTGCCTTTTGGTAAACTCTGGCGAACAGGCGCCAGCGATTGTACGACCATAAGTACTAATGAAGATATTGCTTTTGGAAACAATATTTTAAGAGAAGGAACTTATTCTGTATTCTCAATTCCTTCAGAAAATGAGTGGACTATAATTATCAATAGTGATATTACTTTACATGGCGAAACTGGTTATGATGAGAAAAAAGATGTTATGCGTTTTACCGTTCCCACAGAAAAAACGATTGGTTTTTATGAAACTTTTACCATTGAATTAAATGACATCAACAGTAAAGGAGAAGGCTTCCTTAAAATAGAATGGGAAAACACAATGGTTAAAATACCTATGAAAAGCAAAGCTGACAAAGAAATTTTAGCCCTAATTGACAAATATATTATTAAAGAAAAAAGTCAAAATGCTACTTTATTGTTTCAGGCAGCAAATTATTATTCAGCCACGTGCAGAGCAAACAACCAAGCAGTATCGTGGTTAGCTGAAGCTGAAAAATTAGATCCTGAAAATTTTTATTATCCGACTTTAAGACAGAAAATCTCAGTAGAACTCAAGGATTATCCCAATGCCATCGAGGCTGCAAAAAAAGCCCTTGCAATTGCAGAACAGAAAAAAATGAAAGGCACGGAAAAATTAAAAAACCAGCTTGAAGAGTTACAATTATTACTTAAAAGCAAATAAATATTAAGCTATTACAATATCACATTGAAAAATACAAGCGCAGAAAAAATCCCCGCCACTTAAGCTAATGCTGTATTATATTATAGTGCCATTAGATTTGTTTTGGAGGAAAATTTATTAATCTAAATAACTTTTAAAGGAAAAAAATCATGAAAATGGAACACACAACACAGCAGCATTCAAAAGAGAAAAACCCAAAAATGTACAAAAAATTAGCATTTATGATCGTATTGTCATTTATTGCTATGTACATCCTAATGTACTCGATGGTAGATGTTTTTGCTAATGTCATTCCCAATGTAAATCAATTTTACATGGCAGGACTAATGACTATGCCGATGCTCATAATTGAGATTATTGTAATGGGCAGTATGTATATGAATAAAAAGTGGAACATGGCATTACTTGCCATAGGCGGCCTTGCTGCAATTATTTTTTTTTCCTGCATCAGACTGCAAGCGGCTGTTGACGATAAAGAGTTCTTAAAATCAATGATTCCACACCATGCAGCGGCAATCCTCATGGCCAAAGAGGCTTCCCTTCAAGATCCAGAAATAAGTCAGCTTGCACAAGACATTATAAAAGCACAAGAAGCTGAAATTGCGCAGATGAAAGCCAAGTTGGGTGAAATGAAAAAAAAATAACAGAACAATATTCTATAAAAATAGCAATATGAAAAATATACTTACAATACTAGTTTTTATCATGCTTCCTGTCCTAATTTATGCTCAGGATATGAAAACAATGGAAATGGATAAAAAGCCTTCGAAAGAAGAGTCAAATCCCACTACGTATACTTGTCCAATGCATCCCGAAATTCATGAAGCCAAACCAGGAAACTGCCCCAAGTGCGGTATGAAACTAGTTCCGGAAAAGTCAGACAAGCAAACAAAAACAGCAGAAAATAAAGCCACCAAGCAAACTGACCAAGGTAATAAGACACTTCAGGACGGCAATAGTAGTTCTATTTCTCAGAAAAGAGCTGAAGAAAATACTTCGCCACCGCGTGTAGTCCGATATGACCTGTATATAAGAGACACAATTGTAAATTTTACAGGAAAAGCAAAAAGGGCCATTGCCGTTAACGGACAAATACCTATGCCTACTTTGACCTTTACAGAAGGAGATACTGCGGAAATCTATGTTCACAATGAGCTGGATGAAGATACTTCCTTGCATTGGCATGGCTTATTCTTACCCAATCAATATGATGGTGTGCCAAATCTAACTCAAATGCCAATTAAACCCCATACGACGCATCTGTATACTTTTCCCATTATTCAGCATGGCACACACTGGTATCATAGCCATACGGAACTTCAGGAACAGATAGGCATGTACGGTTCGTTCATTATGAATAAAAGGACAGATGATCCGACCTTTCGCAAGGAAATCGATGATTTGCCTTCCGTTCCCATAATACTAAGTGAATGGACAGATATGAAACCTGAAAATGTACATCGATTACTGCACAATGCATCAGACTGGTTTGCTATTAAAAAGGGCACTACACAAAGTTATGCAGAAGCTATAAAACAGGGGTATTTCAGCGACAAAATAAAAAATGAATGGAAGCGAATGAATGCCATGGATGTCAGTGATGTTTATTACGACAAATTTTTAATCAATGGGAAAAATGAAAATCAGCTTTCCCAATTTAAAGCAGGTGATAAGGTCCGATTACGGGTTTCCAATGGAGGTGCATCAACCTACTTTTGGTTAACCTATGCCGGTGGGAAAATTACGGTTGTGGCAAATGATGGGAATGACGTAGAACCCGTTGAGGTTGATCGACTAATTATTGCAGTTTCTGAAACCTATGACATAGTTGTTACTATTCCAGCTGATAAAACAGCTTATGAATTTTTAGCAACACCCGAAGACCGAACAAAATCTACGTCCCTTTACATCGGAAGCGGAATTAAGCAATTAGTAGCTCCTTTGCCAAAACTTAAATATTTCGAAGGAATGAAAATGATGAACGGCATGATGAAAATGAATGGCGATCTGGATGACATGGGAATGAGCATGAGCCTTAATAAGATGGATATGAATGTAGTAATGTATCCTGAGATTACAGGTGAAACAAAGCCTAAAACCAGTACAAAGATGGAAGGAATGAAAATGGATGCTGAGCAATATAATGCCAATGCACTTTCGGATATTACAACACTAAATTATGCAATGCTTAAATCACCTACAAAAACTACGCTTCCCGAAAATGCCCCTGTTAAAGAACTAAAATTTGAACTTACGGGGAATATGAATCGATATGTATGGAGTCTGGACAATAAGGTGGTTTCAGAAGCTGATAAAATATTAATTAAAAAAGGTGAAAATGTACGTATAATTTTGCATAATAATTCTATGATGCGCCATCCAATGCACTTGCATGGACATGATTTCAGGGTTCTTAATGGACAAGGAGAATATGCACCATTAAAAAATGTGATTGATATAATGCCTATGGAAACCGATACTTTGGAATTTAATGCCAATGTTGATGGAGACTGGTTTTTTCACTGCCATATTTTATATCATATGATGAGCGGAATGGGCAGGGTTTTTACTTATGAAAATCAGCCGGCCAATCCTGAAATACCAAACCCAAAACTAGCACAGCGAAAACTTTTTGCCGACGACAGAAAATTCCACTTTATGGCAGAAAATGATTTTGCCACCAATGGAAATGACGGTGAAGCAATGTATCAAAGTACACGCTGGAGCATTGGAACCGAATGGAGGTTAGGATACAATGACATGCATGGTTATGAAACAGAAACACATATTGGTCGATATATTGGAAAAATGCAATGGTTAATGCCTTTTATAGGATTTGACTGGAGATATAGAAGAATGGGAGAAGATATACAAGAAAATAATCTTTTTGGACAAACCAATACTAAGGATAAACGTGCAGTGGTAAGTCTAGGGGTTAACTACATCCTACCTATGTTAATAGTAGCACAAGCTGAAGTTTTTACCGATGGTAAAGTCAGATTACAATTTGAACGTAAAGACATTCCCGTTTCTAAACGGCTTAGAATGAATTTGATGTGGAATACAGACAAGGAATATATGGCAGGACTACGCTATATAATTACCAGATGGGGTTCTTTGTCTTCACACTATGACAGTGATATGGGCTTTGGTGCAGGATTTATTTTAAATTACTAGCTTATAAGTACAATAGTAAATTATTGTAAGACCAAATTCTAGAATTAAGATTAATCGGTTAATATTGAAGGATATCAATTTTTTTAAATTGTCTTTCATTTGAACGGTGTGGAAGTCCATTCAAATTAATGATCGAAATTGAACCAGTATGAAAATCTAATAATACCAATTTTAAATTTAAAATTGGTATTATTAATAACAAATAACTGCAAATGCTGAACATCTTTCTAATTATGGGTTGTTCAGTTTGTATTGTATTTATATAATATCAGCTAACGATAAACCATGTAATTATTGCTTTATACATTGGTTTGATAAAACTAGCATTCGGGTAACAAACAATATTATAAAACCATATGCATCGAATCTTTTTCTTAGCCGATGCCTTCATCTTCATAAAAATAAATCTTTATATTTTTTTTTATTTAAATTTATTATCGTAATATTGCAATATAAATATAAAACGATGGGAGCAACAAAAACAGATCACTTTACAGAAAGCCAGAATGAGCTGGCTGTTTTAGCCAAAGCGCTGGGCCATCCTGCGCGTATTGCTATTATGGAATATTTATTAAAAGTGGATGCCTGCATCTGCGGAGATATCGTAAACGAACTTCCCCTTTCACAGCCGACAGTTTCACAGCATTTGAAAGAATTAAAGAATGCTGGTTTGATTAAAGGAAGCATTGAAGGAAACTCGATCTGCTACTGCATCAATGAACCTGGTCTGGAAAAGATAAAAGGCTTCTTTGAGCACATATCAGATCATTTGGCAAAAAAGCGAAGCGAATGCTGTTAATCTATAAAAATATGGAAATCAGAAAACTTTCAGCCAAACATTGGGATCAGGTAAAAATAATTTACCAAAAAGGGATAGATACCGGCAATGCCACTTTCCAGACCAGCGCCCCTTCATGGGAAGATTGGGACCAGTCCCATCTAGCATCCTGCAGAATTACAATGCAGGAAGATGGTAAAGTGATTGGATGGGCTGCCCTTACCCCTGTTTCTTCACGCTGCGTTTATGCAGGAGTTGCAGAAGTAAGCGTATACGTGGATCCCGCGCATTCAGGAAAAGGAATCGGGCTGACCCTTTTAAATGAACTTGTCCGGCAGAGCGAAGCAGAAGGAATCTGGACGCTTCAGGCAGGGATCTTTCCTGAGAACACGGCAAGTATCCGCATCCATGAAAAAGCAGGTTTCAGGATACTTGGTACAAGGGAGAAAATCGGAAAACAGAATGGTATCTGGAGAGATACTGCGCTTCTTGAAAGAAGAAGCTTCCTTATTATTTAATAAAAAATATAGTCTAGCTAAATATAAAAAATTATGAAACTTTCAGAAATTAAAGAAGTGCTTAAAACAGTGGAAGCTGTAAATTTTGAACTGCCGGACGGCACATTTGTACCGGAATATTTTCACGTAACTGAAGTAGGCTTGGTTACCAAAAACTTCATCGACTGCGGCGGGGTAGTAAGAAAAGAAACTGTTGTAAATTTCCAGCTTTGGGATGCCAACGACTACGAGCACAGGCTTAAACCTCAGAAACTGATCCACATCATTGAGCTTTCAGAAAAAGTATTGGGAATTGAAGACAATGAAATTGAAGTGGAGTACCAGAACACTACTATCGGTAAATACGATTTGGATTTTAACGGTAAAAACTTCACATTGCTTAACAAGCAGACAGCCTGCCTTGCTCAGCAGCAGTGCGGTATTGCGTCTGATAAGCCTAAAGTAAAATTATCTCAGCTAAATACTGATAATGGTGCTTCATGCACTCCGGGCGCAGGATGCTGCTAATCATTAAACAGATAATCAATAAACCATAACGTCCAAAAAACTATGTTATATCCACAAATTGAGAATACCGTTAAATCATTTGATTTTAAACAGATCTCTGAAGATCGCAAAGCAGTCCTGCAGTCCTTAATAGACTTCATTCAGATTAAAGTGGACAGTAAGCTGGAGACCAGACTAAACTTAATCTGCACGCACAATTCCAGAAGAAGCCACTTATCGCAGGTTTGGGCGCAGACTGCGGCCGCCTATTACGGCGTCAAAAACGTTTCATGTTATTCAGGAGGAACCCAGGCTACTGCCCTTTTCCCAATGGCAGCGGAGACTTTGAAGGATTCAGGATTCAACATCAAAACTCTTTCAGAGGGATCAAACCCTGTTTATTCAATAAAATATTCAGCTGACGAACTTCCTGTCATCGGTTTTTCCAAAACCTATGATGATGATTTCAATCCTGAAAGCGGATTCGCCGCCGTAATGACCTGCTCGCAGGCTGACGGCGGGTGCCCGTTTATAGCAGGCGCTGAGAAAAGAATCCCGATTACCTTTGAAGATCCAAAAATCTCTGACGGAACGCCTCAGCAGAAGGAAACTTATCTGGAGCGAAGCCTGCAGATAGGAACTGAAATGTTTTACGTATTCTCACAAATAAAAAAATAAAATGTCAGCAAATAACTGTGCACCAGCCGCCCCACGCAAAAAGTTAAGCTTCCTTGACCGCTTCTTAACCCTTTGGATTTTCCTTGCTATGGCTGTAGGGGTGGCCATAGGATACTTTATTCCATCCAGCGGAGATTTCATTAATTCTTTCTCCAGCGGAACAACAAACATTCCATTGGCAATAGGGCTTATCCTGATGATGTATCCGCCTCTGGCAAAAGTAAAATACGAACAGATGGGGCAGGTTTTCAAAAACACAAAAGTCTTAGGCGCCTCTTTACTGCTGAACTGGATTGTAGGTCCTGTCTTGATGTTTTTATTGGCGCTGCTTTTTTTGAACGGATATCCTGAATACATGATTGGAGTCATCCTGATAGGTCTGGCGCGCTGTATCGCAATGGTTGTGGTATGGAACGATCTGGCAGATGGAAACCGCGAATATGCAGCAGGACTTATAGCCCTTAACAGTATTTTTCAGGTGCTGCTTTACAGTGTATACGCTTACATCTTTATAACCATTCTCCCTCCCTATTTTGGATATGATGGTTTTGAAGTGAACATCAGTATTGCACAGATTGCCCAGAGCGTCGGTATCTATCTAGGTATTCCATTTGCCTTGGGAATCATAAGCCGTTATTCTTTGATAGCCTTAAAAGGTTCTGAATGTTTTGAAAATAAGTACGTGCCGTTTATCTCGCCAATTACACTTATTTCACTGCTCTTTACGATCATTGTAATGTTCAGCCTGAAAGGGGAACTTATTGTTCAGATCCCTATGGACGCTGTGCGCATTGCTATACCGCTTGTGATTTACTTTACTTTGATGTTTGTCATCAGCTTTTTCACCGGTAAATATTTCGGGGCTGACTATTCAAAGGCAACCTCTATTGCATTTACTGCAACAGGGAATAATTTCGAGCTTGCCATTGCCGTGGCAATCGGGGTATTCGGCATAAACAGCGGACAGGCTTTTGCAGGTGTTATTGGCCCTTTGGTAGAAGTGCCTGCTCTTATAGCACTGGTAAACCTTGCATTCTGGTTCAGAAAAAAGTTTTTTACAAAACAGGCAGCTGCAGAAACTGCTTAAAAGAAATATGAGAATTGCAATAATATCGGATATACATGCGAACTTCCCCGCACTCAAGCAGACTTTAAAAAGTATTGAAGAGCAGAATATTGACGCTGTTTACTGCTTAGGTGATTTAGTAGGCTACAATTTATGCCCCAATGCCGTGATCAACGAGATCCGTAAAAAGCATATTCCTACCCTTGCAGGAAATCACGATGTCAAAGCTGTCGAGATACATAATGACGGTTCAAGTGACATTCAAAGCTACGCATATCAGATTGTGGGTAAAGAGCAGATCAAATATCTTTCTGCTCTTCCTGCCCATATTAAACTTGAATACCAGACGGCCAGCAGACTTATAAAAATTTTGATGGTCCATGGGAGTCCTTACAGCAACAGGGAATATTTGCTTGAGGATAAAAATGAGAAAGATTTTACCGACATCTTTCTTGATTCCAATACGGACATTCTTATCTGCGGACATTCTCATCTGCCGTATCATCGCATATTGGAAAATCCCAATAAAAAAGGCAGTTATTTTCATGCCATTAATGCAGGGTCGGTCGGAAAACCAAAAGATAGAAATCCAGACTGCTGTTATGCGGTGATAACCATTGAAAAAAGCAGTAATCTTTCCAAAAAAGACGGTATAAAAGTAGAATTCATTAGAGTGCCGTATGATATTGAAAAAACAGCCCGCGCTATTGAAGAAAGCCCTCTTCCGGACATTTACGCATTTATGCTTAGAAAAGCATATTAAAATCTTGAAATAAAACCTATTATGGAAAGTTTTAAATTATTTTTAAAAAGCATCGTGCCTCTAAGCGATCAGGAATTTGAAAAGTACAGTCAGTATTTCAAAACAAGGACATTAGCCCGAAACAGTTATTTTGCAGAGATCGGCAAAACCTCTCATGAAGCGGCTTTTATTAAAAAAGGTTTGCTAAGGACATATTACATAAATGAAAAATCCGAAGAAGTGACTTCCTGCTTCTGTGCAGAAAATAATCTGACAGCTTCATATAAAAGCTTTATTTCGCAGCAGCATTCGGAACTTTCCATTCAGGCAGTGGAAGATACGGAACTTATAACAATCAGTTACAATGACCTGCAGAATCTCTATCAAAAGAGCCCTCTCTGGCAGAATATCGGAAGGACAATTGCCGAACGGCAGTATATGGTAATGGAACAGTATGCCAGTGTTTTGTGCAATGAAACTGCAAAGGAAAAATACATGCGCATGCTTAAGGAACAGCCTGCTGTTGTAAACAAGGCTTCAGTAAATGATATTGCAAGCTATCTTGGAATAACACGCAGGACGCTGAGCAGGATCAGAAAAGAAATTAGTCTGTAAATTCGAGGACATTTGTCCTTTTTGCTAATTATACTTTCCAATAGTTTTGCTTTTATAATCAATCAAAAATAAAATGGAAACAGCAATTATCATTTCATCCTTCTTTCTTGTCCTATTTGCGGTCTTGGCCTTATATGACGGCTTTTATCTGCATATTTTCAAATACCAGCTTCACGATCGAGAAGAAAGTAAAACCGAGCACATTACCCATACTTTGAGAGCTGTCTTCTTTCCGGCAATCCTTTATTTTCTGTTCTTGAAACAGGATAATCATACTAGTTTTGTAATAGGCTTGACCATTGTCATTCTGGATATACTGGTTCTCGGTTACGATGCTTTTATAGAAAAAGACAGCAGGCAGTTTATGGGAGGGCTTCCCCGCTGGGAATACATTGTCCATTTATTTGTAAATGGTTTTCATTTTGCGTCAATTGCAGTTTATCTCTCCATCAGGTTTACTTTTCAAAATGGGGAAATTATGATTTACAATATAAATCAATCTCCAGGATTCTTTAATCTGTTAATTGTAAATCTTTTGCCGGGAGCTATCCTAATGGCAATTCTTCATCTTTTCTTATGCATTCCAAAAACGGCCAACTTATGGAATAATTTCAGAAGTAAAATCAATTGTTGTTAATCCATCTTATTGCATAAGCAGAAGATAAATTTTATGAATTTGGAAATAAATACTATTCACAATCAGTTTTATATCATCTTGGGCAGATATATAAAGGCTCGTATAAATGATACCGACGATGCATCCGATGTTTTGCAGGAAGTTTTTATAAAGATAAACGAGAATTTAGGATCACTTACCGACGAAGGCAAACTAAAAAGCTGGATTTTCACAATCACAAGAAATTCCATTATTGATTATTACCGAAAAGATTCCAATCATAAGAAATCAGAGCTGACCGAATGTATGATGCAAAAGATTATGCATGAAACAGATTTTGATACTTCGGAAAGTCTGGACTGCTGTTTAATAAAATTCATTGAGCGGCTGCCGGAAGACTATCGGGACATTATCATGGATAGCGAAATACATGGAATTAAACAGAAAGACTTAACAGAAAAATACAGCCTTGCCTACCCTTCCATCCGTTCTAGAGTGCAAAGAGGCAGATCCAAATTAAAGGAAATGCTTCTGGATTGCTGCAGTATTGAATTAGACCGCCGTGGAAATATTATGAACGTTACCTCTAAAAAATCATGCAGCGGAGGAAAATGCTGATAACACCGAATCATTTTTGAAAACTTCATATATAGAAAATTCAGGCTGTTAAAAAAAAAAAATCAGCAAAGCCTGCATCATTTTTAGATTAGTGCGTCTTAAGTAGTATTAATCATTAAAATTAAAATTATGAAAAACAAAATGTACATTACTCTTGCAGCATTGGTATTGTCTGCTGGAAGTATCTTCGCTTATGCGAACTTATCAAAAACTGATGCAAAGAAAAACTGCACTGAAAAATGTTCTACGCATTGCTGTAGTGACGATTCGGGAACTTGTGCTCCGAAAGATTGCAAAAAGTAATATTTCGCTTTACTGTTTAAAAGACAACTCAAAAAGTTGTCTTTTTTTATGGGCAGGAATCATTCAAAATTTTAATTCAATTATTTTGTATTTTAGCATTTGCTTAAATAAGCAAAAAGTATAAATTTGCATTATGGAAGATATAATTTGTATACGACAGCAAGCAGATATTAAACAAATAATCCGCTGTAAAGACAGAGTATCAGAACTCAATACCTCATTTGACTATTTATCAAGTGGGCTTGAATTGGCTGGCAATAATGTGAGATTAAGAATTCTCTTTTTACTTTATGAAGAAAAACAGCTCTGTGTCTGTGACATAAGTGATATTCTTGAAATGAGTATTTCTGCAATTTCACAGCACTTACGGAAACTAAAAGACAGAAAACTTATTGAAACTAAACGGGAAGCGCAGACCATTTTCTATTCATTGACAAAGGAATATGAAAAAATGCTGAAACCTTTCTTCGAAATTTTAGCACAAAATGAAATTTTAGAAAAAATATGAAAACAGAGAATAAAATGATCGGAGCCGGATTTTTCACAGCATTAGCTGCTTCATTGTGCTGCATTACTCCCATATTAGCATTAGTTGCCGGAACAAGCGGGATTGCTTCTGCTTTTTCATGGCTTGAACCAATGAGGCCTTATTTCATCGGCCTGACTGTTATAATTATTGGTTTATCTTGGTATCAAAAGCTGAAAACTAAAAAGCTGATAGACTGTAACTGCGATAGAGAAGAAAATCCGAAATTCGTTAATTCAAAAATGTTTTTAGGAATAATTACAGTAATTGCAGCCCTCATGCTTTCGTTTCCTTACTACTCAAGCATTTTTTATCCAAATACAGAAAAGAAAGTCTTGGTCGTGAAAAAGACCAGCACTCAAAAAGCTGAGTTTAGAATAAGCGGAATGACTTGTGCCAGCTGTGAAAAACACGTGAATCACGAAGTGAATAAATTGATTGGAATAATAAATTCAAATGTAAATTATACTAATGGTAACGCAATTGTAGAATTTGATAATTCCAAAACTACTATTAATGAAATTGAAAAAGCAATAAATTCAACAGGCTATACAGTAACTAACAAAAAATTAAAATGAAAATCGTTCTACAATCAATAATAACCTGCCCCCTTTGCTCCCACAGTAAAGAAGAAACTATGCCAACTGATGCATGCCAATTTTTTTACGAATGTGAGAACTGCAAACAAACTCTTAAACCAAATCAAGGTGATTGCTGTGTATATTGCAGTTATGGAACTGTGCCATGTCCACCAATTCAGCAAGATAAAAAATGTTGCTAAATTGAATAATTTCTAATGGACAATAGATTATCATATACAAATTTTGATTATAAAATTTTAAGAATAATAATTTAAATTTACTGATGACATTTTTTTTCGCTCTCTTCAACTTAAATCTATAAGTTATTATGACAGAAATCACATCTATTACTGAATTAACGATTTTTAACATTTAACCCTTACGATACATACAAACCGCTTATCAACAAACTTTTAAAATAATTATCTTACAAATTCACTTGAAAAATAAGCTAATTTCTTTAAATCGTTCATAAAATGATTTGTAAATTGTGAACTAAACGTCACTTCTTAAAAAAACGTTAATTCCGAGGAATTAGCGTTTTTTTTATGCTTTTAAATTGTATTTAACCAGACTTTTACCTATAAATATATATGGTTTGAATATTTTAAAAGGTGACTTGACAGAATACAAACCACTTTAATCCTTGTTATATAAGACTAGCACAATAATTTTATATTTATATTAACAAAAAAACAGAAAACTTAGCCGAAAGAAAAACAATTACATGAAATTACTAAGTAAAATATTTATAATTTTGACGCGTGAAAATATGGGTAACAATATTATCGTTCATTGTACTGTTTCTTTCGACAGTACCTTGCTCTGCGTTTGCTAAACACTCTGAGTGTAGAGTGGAAAAAAACTGCAAGGGTGAGTCTCATGACTGCGGTGATGAATGCAATGGAAAATGTTCGCCATTTTATTCCTGTGGAACCTGTATTGGTTTTACAATAAACTTTAATTCTTCAATTATTACCGAAAAATTAGAATTCACAATTGAAGAAGCTTCACAGACACTATCATACTATAAATTTGTCGATTCTTCTTTCATCTGCAAAATCTGGCAGCCTCCTAAAATTTCTTAATAAAATACCGCTTTTACCTGCTTAACTTCAATTAAGCGGGCTTATCACCTTTATTAACATTAAGAAATCACAAATGTTTAAATATATTTTATTGATTGTGGCAATAGCATCTATTGGCACTGTACAGGCACAGAATAAAATCACATTCCATATAAAAAATACATCAACCAATGAACCTGTAAAAGGTGCTTCAGCTAAAATTGAAGAAACCAATGAAGTTTTGTCATCAGATAATAATGGTAACATCATTATCGAAAACCTTAAAAATGGAGACTACACATTATCGATCTCAATAGAGGGTTATGCTCCCAATAAAACACTTTTTAAAGTGCCTGCAGCTGTCAATTTTATAGAAATTGCATTGCAAAGTGAAATGGAAGAAGAAGCCGAAGAAATGAAAGAAATAGTGGTAACTTCTACAAGAGGTACAAGAACAATCAGCAATATTCCAACCAGAGTTGAGTTTATAGCAGGAGAAGAACTTGAAGAAAAAGCAAATATGAAACCGGGGGATATCCGTATGATGCTTAATGAAAGTACCGGAATCCAGACCCAGCAGACTTCAGCTACTTCTGGAAATTCTTCAATCAGAATTCAGGGACTAGACGGACGATATACACAAATCTTAAAAGATGGTTTTCCTGTATACTCAGGTGCATCAAGCGGACTGGGATTGCTGCAGACTCCTCCGTTAGATTTAAAACAGGTTGAGATAATTAAAGGTTCTGCCTCTACCCTTTACGGAGGTGGTGCAATTGCAGGTTTGGTTAATCTTGTATCTAAAACCCCTACCGAAGAAAGAGAATTGCGATTTCTAATTAATGGGACTTCCGCTCTTGGTTTGAATATTAATGGTTTTTATTCCCAGCAGTTTGATAAAATTGGATTGACTGTTTTTGCATCTCATGACCGAAACGCTCCTTATGACCCTGCTGATATACAGCTTACTGCGATTCCAAAATTCGAACGCTTTAATTTTAATCCAAAACTTTTTGTCAATTTTAATGAAAACACTAAACTAAATTTTGGCATTAATACAGTTTTTGAAAATCGTATCGGCGGGAATATTGACTATATAAAAGACGAAAATAAATACCCTGACAGTTATTTCGAAAAAAATAAAACGCAGAGAATAAGCACTCAGTTCACCCTTACTCATAAATTTAATGATCAGGAATCTATTACCATTAAAAACAGTTTTAATAATTTCAGCCGCATTATAACTATTCCTGACTATATTTTTGATGGCCTGCAGAACAGTACTTTCTCAGAAATCAGCTATTCTAAAAATGGAGAAATTGCAGAATGGGTTGCTGGTGGAAATTTATATACTGACAAGTTTACTGAAAACAGCCAGACAGCTTTTCCATTAAGAAACTATAATCAGATCACTTATGGTGCTTTTGTTCAGAATACCGTCAAAGCTAAAGAATGGCTGGATATCGAGACTGGTCTTCGAGGTGATTATGTTGTTGATTACGGATTCTCATTATTACCTAGAATCTCAGCTTTATTTAAAATTAATTCCAAACTTACTTCACGACTTGGTGGCGGTTTAGGCTACAAAACACCAACTATTTTTACCGAAGAAAGCGAGCGTATTCAATATCAAAATGTACTCCCTATTAATAGTGATTTCAATAAACTTGAAAAAAGTTACGGACTTAACTTTGATGTGAATTATAAAACTAAAATTACCGAAGATATTTCATTATCATTGAATCAATTATTCTTTTATACAAATGTTGATAATCCACTGATTTTAACTTCGCTTCCTAATGACCTTTACCAATTTGTAAATATTAATGGATATTTAGATACAAAAGGAACAGAAACAAATGTGAAATTAGGCTATAAAGATTTTAAACTATTTGTTGGGTACACTTTTGCTGATGCTTCGATAGACAACAATGGCATAAAATCTCAAAATCCTTTAACTGCTAAACACAGATTAAATAATGTTTTGATGTATGAAGTCGAAGATAAATGGAAAGCTGGTTTAGAAGCTTATTATTACAGTCCTCAAAAGTTAAGTGATGGTACAACTGGAAGGGAATATTGGATTTTCGGCTTCATGGTAGAAAAGCTTTGGGAAAATTTTTCAATTTTTGCCAATTTTGAAAATTTTACTGATACCAGACAGACAAAATTTGGAAGTATCTACACAGGACCAATTTCAAATCCTGTTTTCAAAGATATTTATGCACCGTTAGACGGATTTGTTGTAAATGCAGGTATTAAGATTAAAATATAGTCTTATGAAAAAAAGTATATATAATATAAGAAAAATGGATTGTCCCAGTGAGGAACAATTAATACGAATGAAGCTCGCTGGTTTAGAACAAATCAAACAGCTTGATTTTGACATTGCAAACAGAAGATTAAAGATCTATCATACGGACGACGACACTCTTATAACAAATGCAATTGATACTCTTAATCTGGACAGCACTCTGCTGGCATCAGAACATACATCAGAACATGTAGAGACAAACAGTGACTCACAGCAAAGTAAGTTATTATGGCAGGTTCTCATTGTAAACTTTTCATTCTTTCTAATAGAGATAATTACAGGTTTTATATCCAATTCGATGGGATTGGTTGCCGACAGTTTGGATATGTTCGCCGATAGCATTGTATATGGTTTAGCTCTGTTTGCTGTCGGGAGCACAGCTTCAAGAAAAGGAAGTGTAGCAAAAATAAGTGGTTATTTTCAGATTGGTCTTGCAGTTTTGGGACTTATTGAAGTTTTAAGAAGATTTGTAGACTCAGACCATATTCCTGCATACGGAACTATGATAATAGTTTCATTATTTGCACTTGTAGGTAATTCGTTATGCCTTTACCTGCTTCAAAAATCTAAAAGTAAAGAGGCACATATGGAAGCTAGTATGATTTTTACTTCGAATGATATTGTAATTAATATGGGAGTCATAATTGCTGGTATATTAGTATACTTTACTAATTCAATGGTACCCGATCTTATTATTGGTGTTTGTGTGTTTTTCATAGTCGCTAGAGGAGCATTAAAAATATTACAGTTATGATATTTGGTAATTTAAAAGTATAGAATGTTCTTCAAAATTATTTTTTTTATCGCTGCACCAATAGAGAAACCAAAAAAAATCTGTTTCACACAAATTGTGAGACAGATTTTGATCTTCTTTAACAGCGACGGGCAGTATTTTCCAGCTTAACATTGCTGCATGCATGGAGTATTGGTAATAATCATCGTTCAGGCTTTTGCATTTGTCATAGATTCTTTGGTAGAAGTGCCGGCTCTAATCGCATTACTGATTTAACAGAACAAATTATAAATGCGGATTATCAAACGTAATTATAATATTGTAAATATGAATACTATTATTACTTTTATACACTAATTCTATAGGATATTAGAAGTATGATAGTCAAAATACTTGCGAGTAAAAAAATCTTATTACTTTTTATTAATTTATGTGTATTTCAATTATACGCACAGCAAAAAAATAGCTTATCCCAACAGTTTCTAATGAATATTGAAATCAGACCAAGAGTCGAATATACTTCAAATTATTTTCTTCCTCCCAACGATTCAATTGATCCTTATTTTATTATTACCCAGAGAAACAGAATTTCTATGCAGTATGCTAGAGAAAAATGGCTTATTAAATCCGATTTACAGGAAATTCATCTTTGGGATGAAAACAGCAAAGCTTCCAAAGTTGGAAGCATTAATTTTTATCAATTGTATTTTGAGACTAAGATTAAATCTCTAAATGTACGATTGGGAAGGCAAAGTGTTTTATTAGATAATGGCAGATTATTTTCTGATGCTCCTTGGGCACAGCAAGGGAGAGCCCATGAAGGAATACGGATAATGAAATACTCAAAATATTTCTCTAATGATTTTTTCTTTTTGTTTACCAGAAACTACAGCACTGAATTTGAGTCAGCCTACTCTCCTGTTGCATCAAATAGGTATAAATACCTGTTGGTAAATAGTCTCAATTACAATAACAATCATGGATTTTCATTTAATTCATTGAATGCTGTTGATTTTTTAGAAAACTCAAGTTCAGGGAAATTGTATACTCGTGCAACAGCAGGCGGAAGAATAGAATTTAAAACGAAACAATGGTATTATACTTTAAATTCATATTGGCAGTTTGGACGTAATTCAAAAGGTCAAAAATTATTTGCTTACTATTTTCAACCTGAAGTTAAATTATCTCTATTGAAATCTACTTGGCGTTTAGGTGCAGAAATAATTAGTGGCAGCAGTCCTAATCTATCAGATAATAGTTCGGGAGATTTTGATGTCTTATATGGCGTGACATGGAAGTTCAATGGAAATATGAATGTCTTTACCCGTTTTCCCTCCGACGTTAACGGAAAAGGTTTAGTAAATCCTTATCTATTTACCGTAATTCCCTTAAATAGTAAACTATCTCTTCGTTCTGATTTTCACCTTTTTTATACTCGATACCCGCTTTTAAATAATTTGGGTCAAAAAATGACAAAGTTTCTTGGATATGAAAATGATTTTTCTTTGAAGTACTTACCTGTCAAAGAACTGGAAATTAATTATGCCTTTTCTTTTTATAAATCAACAAACGCAATGCAATATCTGCCAAAAATACAAGATGAAAATAAACTTGCTATTTGGAGCTACTTAATGATTTCATATTCTTTTAACGCGATCAATTTAAAGCATTGTAAAAATTAAATAAAATAATATCCTGTATTAAATCTTACACAATTAAAAAATCTAAAGTTTGTTTTATCTGAAAGGTTGAATTATATCATCAACAAATTTTGATATTCATTTTCTTAAATAAATATTTTATTTTTAATCACTATATTTTATCTGGATATGCAAGTATCTACCCAACAAATAATTATTACAGCTAAAAGATAAAAGCATAAAGTTATTTAACGTTTTTCAATACATACCCTAACGATACATGCAAACCGCTTCAAAACAAAAAATCAAAAAATTATCTTACAAATTCACTTGAAAATAAGCCAATTTCTTTAAATCGTTCATAAAATGGTTTGTAAATTGTTCAGTAAGGGTCACAAAATTAAAATCCCATTTCTTACGAAATGGGATTTTTTTATGCCTTTTCTATTATTTAATAGCCCATTATCGGATCAACACGAAAACCTGTGGACTAGTAAAAATTAAGCATAAGTATTCCACATTCCTAACTACATACTTAAATCCACAAACTATAAAAAGATTCATAGTTTAGTTTCTAACTAGGATATATTCAATGGAGCTATTGATAATCCGATATTCAAAAACTTAAATTAATTAAGGAATTTGTTGGTATATTCAAGTATATACAAGCGTTAAATATTTATGTACCTTAGCAAGGTTAAAAAATACTTCTCAAGCATTTTTTGCATACTGTCATATGAAAGCACTTTTAAAACAAAATATTGCTAAACATATTTCTCTTTCAGAAAATGAAATAGAAGATTTTTGCAATTTATTTGAGCAAAAGTTAATCTGTAAAAAAAACTTCTTACTCAGAGAAGGCGAGATTTGCAAATTTGAAGGCTTCGTTACCAAAGGACTTTTTCGGATTTATCATATTGATAAAAATGGTTTTGAACAAATACTCTATTTTGCTATTGAAAATTGGTGGATTACTGATATTGATAGTTTTACTACTGAAACCCCTTCACAACTTTTCATAGAAGCGCTCGAAGACAGCGAAGTGCTTGTGATTTCTAAAAAAGATAAGGAGTTTGCTTATGCCAACTTACCTAAAATCGAAAAGCTATTTCGGGTAATGACACAAAAAACGCACGTTGCCCTTCAACGAAGAATGATAGATAACCTTAGCAAAACAGCAGAATCCCGTTATATTGAATTTATAGAAAAATACCCGCAGCTCATTCAACGACTTTCTAACATACAAATAGCTGCCTATTTGGGTATTACCAATGTTTTTTTGAGTAATATTCGAAAGAAAATTGCTGTCAAAAAATAAGATTTCCCTTTATTTATTAAACTAGTTTAATGTTTTAAGATCGTATTTCGTTTCATCTTTGCAGTGTTAATTTAAACCAACACAAGAAATGAAATCGAAGATTCACGAACACGGAAAAACAAATATTAAAACCGTGAGTAAACACACTATCTCGACAGTATTTATAACAATTTTAATTTTATTGAATATGGAATCACAAGCACAAAGTTTCAAAACAATTCAAACTAAAGATTTAAAACTTCAGGTTTACAACGCATCAGAAAACAGCTTTGGTGTAGCATCGGTAATTGTATCTGGAAAAACAGACGCAGTTTTGATTGATGCGCAATTTACTTTGGCGGATGCCGAAAAAGTAGCGCAGGAGATTAAAGCAAGCGGTAAAAAATTAACCGCCATTTTTGTTTCTCACGCGGACCCTGATTACTATTTTGGATTGGAGGTATTTAAAAAATATTTCCCGGATGTAGTTGCTTATGCATCGCCTGCTTCTGTAGAAGCAATTAAGGCTACCGCACAAAAAAAATTAGACGTTTGGGGCGAACGATTAGGTAAAGCAATTACATCAAATGTTGTTTTACCGCAGGTTTTAAAAGGAAACAGCATTGAACTGGAAGGTCAGAAATTAGAAATCATTGGTTTGGAAGAATTTCCAAATAAAACTTTTGTATGGATTCCATCTGTCAAAGCAGTTGTAGGCGGAATCAATGTTTTTGGAACTACTTTTCATCTTTGGATGGCGGATGCTCAAACTACAGAAGCCCGTAAAAACTGGATTGCCGTTTTAGATAACATCTCGGCTTTGAAACCTGAAATTATAATTCCGGCTCATGCAAATTCAAATTCTCCATTTGATATCACTGCTGTAAATCACACCAAAAGTTACATTCAATTCTACGAAGAGGCTTTGAAAACCAGTAAAACATCAGAAGCTTTAATTACGGCTTTGAAAACAAAATATCCAACACTTACTTTTGAAACTGCCTTAATGATTGGTGCAAAAGTGAATACTGGAGAAATGAAATGGTAAAATCAATCATTTACAGCCTGATAATACTCTTTGTGTTGTCAGGCTGTTCTTTAAATAAAAAGACAATGACAAATCTTGAAATAGTTAAAAGTACTTACGAAGGAAAAGCTTCGGAAGAAAATGGTCAAAATTTGGCTAAATATGTTGCCGAAGATATTTCGTGGACAGAAGCTAAAGGTTTTCCGTATGCAGGAACTTATATTGGTTTAGAAAATATAACCAAAAATGTCTTTAGCCGATTAGGAAATGAATGGATTGATTACAAATTTACGCCTGAAGATTATGTTGCCCGCGATGATAAAGTTGTTGCATACGGAACTTACACAGGAACTTATAAAATTACAGGCAAATCAATCACAGCAAGAGTCGCTCACATTTGGAAATTGAAAGACAGCAAAATTATCAGTTTCGAACAATTTGTAGATAGCCAAACTGTAAATGATGCTGTCAAATAAAGCCCTGTTTTTAGTTTTAAATATAGTAGCCGTTGATGAATGTCAACGGTTTTTTTTTGATCTGGCTTCTATTTCAAATATTTTTAAAAAAAATCATATAATTTATTAAACGGAATTACATCTACTTTGTTATACAAATCGACGTGAACTACAGATTAGTTTATTTTTTGTTTTCGCTCCCACACATTGGCCTTTTGTACATTCTTCATGCAGAAAACTCCCAGAGATAGTCAAAAATATAATACAATATTTACTATATTAGTACTTTTTAATTTTAACAAACCATCATAAATATGCCCTCCACAAAATTAAAATTAGTGACAATTGTTATTCTTCTGAGTTCATTTTATGCAACCGCTCAAAAAATAATCCTCATCAATAACGCCCAGATTTTTAACGGCAAAGACCAGAAAACAATTACTGGCAATATTTTGATTGTCAATAATCTGATCAGCAAAATTTCCACGGCACCAATCCCAACTGATAAAAGTGCAAATACAACCATTATCGATGGTAAAGGAAAATTTTTGATGCCGGGACTTATTGATGCCCATACCCATATCATGATGGAATCCATGAGCGTCACAGAACTGATGAATAGCGATATACAATACATTACTGCCATTGCTATGAAGTCCGCGGAAAAAGACCTGATGCAGGGCTTTACCACTTTCAGGGACCTTGCCGGTCCAGCAGTCGGCCTGCAAAAAGCAATAGACAGGGGTTTGATTATAGGTCCGCGTATTTATCCCTCCGGTGCGATGATTTCCCAAACCGGAGGCCACGGCGACTTCCTTAGTCCAAACGCTGTTCCAAAAGATATGGCGGCAAACCTTGACTTTACTGAACGTTATAATTTTGGCATAATCGCTGATGGAGCCGATCAGGTATTGAAACGTGTACGTGAGCAGTTGCGCCTTGGTGCTACTCAAATAAAACTGGCCGCCGGCGGTGGTGTTTCTTCAACATATGACCCTTTAGATGTCTCTCAGTTTACAGAAGCAGAAATGAAAGCTGCTGTTGACGCAGCCGAAAACTGGGGTACCTATGTTACCGTACACGCTTACACGCCAAGAGCTATACAAACTGCATTGCGAGCCGGGGTGCGCTGTATAGATCATGCGCAGCTTATTGATGATGAAACAGCAAAAATGCTGGCCGATAAAAAAGCATGGCTAAGTCTACAGCCTTTTATAGACGAAGGTAAGAGCCTTTATGCTGATGGTTCACCTAACCGCATAAAACAGCAAACTATGATGAGCGGTACTGAGAAAGCCTATAATTTTGCGAAAAAATATAACATTAAAACTGCATTTGGAACGGATTGCCTTTTCGAGCCTGAACATTCGGTAAAAAGAGCAGGTGATCTTGTAAAGTTATTGCGTTTCTATACCCCTTATGAAATATTAAAAATGGCTACCTCTACAAATGCGGAATTGCTGACAATGAGCGGCCCACGTAATCCCTATCCCAAAAAGCTGGGTGTTATAGAAGAAGGTGCTTATGCCGATGTTTTATTGGTAGACGGTAATCCGCTTATTAATTTGAATATACTGGAAGACTATGAAAAAACTTTACTTCTGATTATAAAAGATGGAGTTATTTATAAAAATTTACTTACCAAATAGTTTTTTTTTGCAATCGATTACTAAAAGACTAAAGATTGGTTTTGAAATATACTAAAAAAAATCCATCAATCCCTAACAAAACATCCAAACCAAATTCATAGAGACAATGAAAGACAGATACTAAATATAATAAGCCAATTTCTTCAAATCGTCCATAAATTTTATAGAAATTTGTCCCGTCGAGGTCACAACAGCCAAAAGGCGCCAATTGAAGCCAATTGGCGCCTTTTTTTATGTCTTTATTAATTAAAAGCTACTAGTTTTGGAGCTTAAGGTTCAATCTTTCAGGAACGGATAATCTGTGTATCCGTGCTCACTTCCACCGTACATTGTCGCGTGATCAAGCTGATTGAACTCTGCATTCAATTCGAATCTTCTTGGAAGATCAGGATTGGCAAGAAACAAAGAGCCGTAAGCAATTATTTTTGCAATTCCTTTTTCGAGTTCCGCCTCTCCGGTTTCTTTATTGAACCCTGCATTTGCAATTACCAGATGTTTGCTTATACTTCCAAAAGTTTCCACTGCGTTTTTAGGATAGTTTGGATGATTATCCAGGGGTAACATCCCATTCATAAGATGAATATATGACAACGGTAATTCATTCAAAGCCTGTATTAATGGCTTGAATTGTGCCTCAGGATCGCTATTCTCAATATTATTGTAATAGACAGTTGGCGATAGCTTTACACCAACTTTATCGCTTCCGATAGCAGTAACCAATTCCTGCATTACTTCAAGCACGAAGCGGTTCCTGTTCTCTACGCTCCCGCCATACTCATCAGTTCTAAGGTTTGCACTTTCAGATAAAAATTGATTAGGCAGATATCCAAATGCGGCATGCAGTTCAACACCATCAAAACCGGCTTCAATTGCATTTTTGGCAGCCTGACCGTAATCTTTTACGATCTGCCTGATCTCTACTATAGTCAACTCCTGAGGAGTTTCATAATCTTTTATTCCCTGAGATGTGAAATGTTGCTGCCCTTTTATTCCAATCGCCGATGGTGCTACAGGAAGTTTTCCGTCTCTATCCACAGAATGACCGACACGACCGGTATGCCAAAGCTGCGCATAGATTGCTCCTCCGTTATCATGAACTGACTTGGTTACTTTCTTCCAGGCATCAATTTGCTCCTGATTATAGAGGCTTGGTGTCAGTGGACTGCCCAAAGCCTGCTCCGAAATATTTATAGCCTCGGTCAGCAACAGTCCGGCGCTCGCACGCTGTGTGTAATACAATACAGTCAGATCTGATACTACACCTGCCCTGTTAGCTCTGCTGCGAGTCATAGGCGCCATCGCCATTGCATTTTTTAATGTTTGTTTTCCTAATGTTACCTTTTCCAGTAATTTCATAGTATTTTATTTTAATTGTTTGACGTATTGTGTATTTTACATGTTGAAAATATCTTTCTTTAGATCAATCCTTTGTCACGGCAATATTCTCTCACGCTTTGCTCAGGAGTTGGCAGCTCGCCGAAAAGTTCTTTTTGCTTTTGCGGATTTGTGCTTATGTAAATACCTTTATCGATCCACTTTATCATTTCAACCATATCTTTAATGTTGTCATTAAAACGTGCTACTAACGGAAGAACAAATTTCAGTACGAATGCTGGGATAACCGGCTCAGTTTTAATATCTTTTTTAAGAACACTTGAAAAGGCTGCTGCCAATATCTGCTCGTTTACTGGTCTGTCCCAGCCAACATCTATGGAAGTGTTCAATTCTGAATTAGGTAAAGCAACTGCAGCCAAAGCTGTATATCTGGCCAATTGTGGTGTGTAAATAATCCCATAGCTTCCGCTTAGGAAAGTTGGCAGTATTCCTTTTTTGATTTTCTTGATTATAAAATCAGGTGTCTGATCAAGGAACGCACCTGGCCTGAGCGCTATAAAAGGCTGATTTTTCTTTTTAAGATATTGCTCGATCAGGTATTTATTGTGAAAGTGAGGTACCGATCTTGCCTTATCAGATTCGAGAATAGAGATTAACACAAAACGGGGAATGCCTGCTTCCTTGGTTGCATCAACCAAATTTTGATAACCAATTGTATCTGTTGCTGCACTGTCACTTTTTTTTCGACGTGTATAACCTGCTGCACTGGCAACTATTACATCAAAACCATGTTGAGGGGAAAGAGCCTGCCTTAGCGAAGCCGCATCCATCATATCTCCCACAACAAAATTTTTAACTCCCATTTTTGTAAGTTCACTTTTATTACTGCTGGCTCTAACCATAGCAGTAACTTCTGCTCCCTGCTGCAATAGCTCTTTTACAATCTGACTGCCCAGAAATCCTGTTGCCCCGGCAACGATAACTTTTTTTGTATTCATTATTATTTCTTTAAATTATTATTTTACTGTTATTCAACTAAAAGAACAACTTTACCATTCACACCTCCGGCCGCTAAAAAATCCTGTGCTATTGCTGCATACTCGAGTTTAAATGTTTTGGAAACTATCGGTACAAATTTACCTGCCTTTATAAGGTCAATCCCATGCTTTAAATTTTCCGGCGATACATTCGAAGCTACAAAATAGGCTATCACATTATACTGCGCCGCTAGATCCTGTGATGGCTGTGTAGCAATAGTCAACAGCTTACCTCCTGGCTTTAAAACCTGAAAAAGCTTTGCCTGAGCATCACCTCCGGCTGTATCTGCTACCAGATCAATATCTTTAGCAATAGTGGCTATATCATTTAATTTATAATCGATCACTTCGTCAGCACCTAGTTTTTTTGCCAAAGCCACACCTTCACCTGACGCTGTAGCAATAACATAGGCACCAGCAGCTTTTGCCATCTGAACCATGGCACCGCCAACAGCACCGCCACCGCCCTGAATTAAAACTTTTTGACCTTTTTCTAATTTTCCTTCTAGAAACAGAACAGTTTGTGCCGTGCCTATATTGACACCTATTGAAGCTGCTTCTTCAAAAGACAAATCCTTAGGTTTGAGCAAAACGGAATTCTCGTTCGCAGTTAAATATTGCGCATAAGAATGTTTCTTTGTAAGGGCGATCACCTGGTCACCTAACTTAAATTTTGTAACGCCCGCGCCAACTGCAGCAATTATTCCTGAAGCTTCGCCGCCAGGTATAAAGGGCATTTCAACGGGACGGATTTTCTTCATAAATCCCATGCGTATTTTCATGTCTATTGGATTTATGCCTGCCGCCTTAACCTTGATTAAAACGTCATTTTCACTTTGGATCGAAGGAATTGGAACTTCAACCTGTTCGATCACATCTGAACTTCCATAAGTTCTGTACTGGATTGCTTTCATTATTTTAATTATAAATTGAATAATTAGTGTAGTCTTCTTTTTTTAAAGAATACAATGTGCAGCAGTCAAAATGGTCGAATAGATTTTTTTTGATAAGGTCAACAAAGCTTCTTTCTGGTTATGAGTGCCATCACCAAATGCTCTATTAATTTTATGAAGCCTTATTCGAATTAGAGATATAACTTCTTATTTTGCCGTGCTTAATCACATGGACAAATTTAAAAGCTATTTATTGGGTAAAATAATCGAAAAAGACACAATAATAGTCTTATCCGACAATTAAAAACTTATAGAAAAGATTTTTTATGAAGTGTATGAGAACTTTTTAGGCGTGATGCCATACTGCTTCTCGAATAGTCTGCTGAAATGGCTAAGGTTAGAAAATCCTAATTCGTAGCCAACTTCTGAAACGGAATGTTTTGCCTGTTTTAGTAAAAAAGCAGCTTCTTCCATTCTTGCCTTTTGGTAATAATTATAGATTGTATCTCCAAAGGTCTGCTTAAAGAGTTGTTTAAGTTTAGTTTCGCTCATTGAAGCAATAACAGCTAATTCATTCAAAACCGGCGGTGTGCTGAGGTCTTTCAATATTTCGTTGCGAATATTCAGTAGCTTCTCTGCATCATTACTATTGATACTTTTAAAAGTTGTATTCTCTCTAAGTGACAGCTTACTGAAAAGCAGGTACATTAATTCCTGAACCTTAATTTGTACATAGAAATTATTCATAGAGTTATTCATATCAACAGATACAATATTTTTTAGAAGCAATTGCATTTCAGTATCCAGACTTTCGAAAAAAAGAAAGGAAGCATTTTCAGCTGTGATCGTTTTTATTGTACTATTGGGATTTTCAATAGACAGAATTGCACGCAGTCTATCAGCAGCAATAGCAACTACTACATATTGGATACTAATGTTGGCCGGAAAACGGATTTCTGTCCTTAAGTCATTTGTAGATAATAGTATGGAAGCATCATTTTTTTGTAAAAATGGTATGTTTTCCTCATTCTCATATTTTACTTCAAGATCCTGTTTGGTATTATAAAAGAAAAAAGTGCGCACACTGCTGGTCTCCGGGGAAGGATTGCGTTTAATAATTAAATCTTCCTTCAATGTATAACGATGTATCGTTAATTTAAAATCACTTCCAAATCCAATTTTACGCACATAGCCTTCTCCCAATGAATTTGGGATTTCCATGAAATTATCTCTTACAGTACCATTAATATGTTTTGCAAAAAATGTAATAAAATCAAAACCGAAAGCTGTTGTAAATTCGAAGATCATTTCTGTAAAATATATTTAAATCACTAAATTACTTCAAAACTCGAATAAAAAGATTTCATAGATCTGTTTTTTATACAATAAATTGAAAAAATACCGATACTAATGGGACTGACGTGGTAATGAAAATGTTACCGATCTTTCTTAGCTATTGATTTTGCAACCAAATCATAAGAGTTTTTAACCATTAACTTTATTTCATTATCTGAAATATCCTCATTAAACTTAACACTGACCCAATACTTATGGCTCAGATTGAACGGTTTACTAATGGCAGTGTAGTTTTCCTTTAATTCTTCAATTTTCGAACTATCACATTTGATCGTGATACTATCAAATGAATCAATATCTAAAAGACAGAAAATTTTGTTTTTTACATAGAATACAAGAATGGATTTTGAATTCCTAAAAAATCCTGCAAAGGGCATTTTTTCGGATGTCTGTTCAAACGATAGACAATAGTCACGAAATTGTTCAATATTCATCTTAATTTACTATTTTAACTCTATAATAGAATACTTGTGTTTAATATAATTCCTAAGCTATTTCTGCAAAGTCATAAATGAAATCTGTACTATGATCACTATACAATTTCTTTCTCAGGATCAAATACAATAACCATCGGACGCATAAACGCCTAGTGGGAGTGCATTATTTTCCAATTATTTTGCGAAGTTAGTTGAAAAACCTCAGTCGAATTCCATTTGTTTATATCATATTATAATCTGAAACAGATTAGTTTAAATTGGAACGAAAAATTCAAATTATCAATTTCAAATTCTGTAGAAAATTACAATGTAGATCATATAAATAATACTAGAGGCTTTGTGGCAAAATTTTTGAAAAAAGAAATCAATTGAGAAATAAGGTTTGCTGAATTAAGGTTCGAATCTGCATATCTTATATAAAAAATACTAGATGCAAATTCACATCCATCCCCAACAGGACATCCAAACCAAATTCATAGAGACAATGAAAGAAAGATAGACACTAAATATAATAAGCCAATCTCTTCAAATCTTCCATAAAATTTATAGAAATTTGTCCCGTAGAGGTCACTTAAGGAGACAACTATATCATAGTTGTCTCTTTTTTTATACACAAATATGCAGATTTTTCAAGCCTTGACAACCTAAAATTTATTGTTAGATTTTTTCAAAAGGAATTCTTAGTCTATTTGATAAACAGTCTTAAAGTGACTTCATTAAAGATTTAACCGAAGCTAAACGATGATTCGAAGTCCCGTTAAGGATATAGAGTTTTTTTTATCTTTTGGCTTACGCAGTTTTTCGATGTTAAATATAAAATAATTCCAAAATGGACTTAATACATTTTCTGTCACAAAAGCTAAGGCGAATTTCAAATAAATAAACCATCGCGGAACTATCCGTAGAGATTTTTTATCTCTGACATAACAAAGGTACTTTGAGTACTCCCTATACTTTCAACTGATCCCAATTTATTAAACACAAAATCCTGATAATGCTTCATGTCTTTAGCAGAAACTTTCATTAAAAAATCGTAATCACCAGAGATATTGTAACATTCTACAACTTCTTCTATTTTCATAATATCACTAACAAACTGATTGCCAATATTGCGATCGTGCTGTTTAAGTTTGATATTACAGAAAACAATAAACCCTCTGTTTAGTTTTTCTGCATCTAACAAGGCTATATATTTTTTAATATAACCATTGTTTTCCAATCTTTTAATTCGCTCAAAAACAGGCGATGCAGAAAGATTTACCATCTTAGCAAGCTCTTTTACAGTGTATTTAGAATTATCGTGAAGTATATTTAATAATTGAAGATCAATATCGTCTATCTGCTCCATAGAATATTACTTTAACAGGTTTAATTTATTTTTAAATCAGAATAAAATTCTTCAAATATAACCAAAAACAATACAAAAATCTTATTTTGTACAAGTTAAAAAAATAACATACTGCAGCGTTGATCTTCACAGTATAAAAATCTAAAAGGCATTATTTTATAGCAGAACGCTTTATCCTTGGTGCCCTTTATCGAAAAAAGATAAAGGGCCACCTCATAAATAAAATTATACTTCTTTTCGTCGAGCCATACCCTGAGCAATGATACTGGCAGCAATCAATTGCAAGGCATGATAAAGCATGAGCGGCAGCAATACGATGCCGGTGATGGTACTGTGCTGAAAAAGTACTTTTGACATAACGGTGCCATGTACCAATGACTTTTTAGACCCGCAGAATAAGACAGTAATGCGGTCTTCATCTGAAAAACCAAGCAGGCGGCTGAGTAGTCCGACACAAAAGAATACGGCAAAAAACAACGCCATCATCCCTGCAGCGAGTCCGGCAAGTTCAAGAGCGGTGAAGCCTTCAAAAAGATGTTCGGAAAATGACTTGCAAAATGACGTGTAAATAATCGTTAGAATAACTGCCTGATCAAAATATTTGAGCTGTTTCTTGTATTTTTCGGCAATGGCGCCGAAACGGGAATTGAGACTTATGCCAATGATTACAGGCAGTAAGACTTGCAGAATCAACTTTAAGCCGATTTGAGTGACATCAAAATCGCCTGTTGCAGAAGCTATAAACAGCCCAACCCAGAGCGGCGTAACCACTACTCCGATCAAACTAGAAATGCTCGCATTGAAAATGGCTGCAGGAATGTTTCCCTTAGCGATGGAAACCATGACCACCGAAGATGAAACTGTGGACGGTAATGCTGCCAGAAAAAATACACCCAGCCAAAGCAACTCGAAGCCGTTATTGACAAACAACGGTCGAAATGCCAAAACAATGAGCGGAAAAAATAAAAAGGTTGTCAACTGGACGACAATGTGCATTTTCCAATTGAAAAGTCCGGCTTTTAGTTTCTCAACACTTAGCCGTAAGCCATAAAACAAGAAAATCAACGAAACGCCTGCATTGGCAATCTCCTCCAGCGAAACAGGTTCTTTGACCATACCTGGCTTTGGCAAAAAATAAGCCATCAGAATCATGGTGGCTATCATTAACAGGAAACCGTCGAAACCTGCTTTTTTTAATACTTCTAATAATTTCTTCAATGTGTTTTAAATATATTGCTCCGTGGAGGCACGGACTCCATTATTACTGTATTGGGACTAAATCCCAAGTTCTTTGCGTATAATTGCTGCTCCTGCGCTTAAAGCACTTAACTTGCCTCTGGCTACATCTCTAGATAACGGTGCCATACCGCAGTTTGTAGAAGGGTAAAGATTTTCGGCATCTACAAACTCAAGAGCTTTACGCAGGGTAGCAGCGACTTCTTCTGGTGTTTCGATAGTGTTTGTTGCCACATCAATGGCACCTACCATTACTTTTTTACCGCGAACAAGTTCCATTAAATTTAAAGGCACATTAGAGTTATGACATTCTAAAGACACCACATCAATTTTAGATTTTTGAATTTTCGGAAAAATTTCTTCATATTGTCGCCACTCTGAACCTAATGTCTTTTTCCAATCAGTATTTGCCTGTATTCCATAACCATAGCAAATATGAACCGCAGTTTGACAATGTAAACCCTCAATGGCTCTTTCTAATGCTGCCATTCCCCAATCGTTTACTTCATCAAAGAACACATTAAATGCAGGTTCATCAAACTGGATAATATCTACCCCTGCGTCCTGAAGTTCTCTTGCTTCTTCATTGAGTGCTATCGCAAATTCCCACGCCAATTTTTCACGGCTTTTATAATGGTCGTCGTACAAGGTATCTACCATTGTCAGCGGGCCTGGCAATGCCCATTTTATAGGCTTATTAGTCTGTTTACGTAAAAATTTAGCATCTTCAACAAAAACTGCTTTTTGACGTGCAACCTCACCTACCACCACTGGAACACTCGCGTCATAACGGTTACGGATTTTTACTGTTTTACGATTTTCAAAATCCACACCGCTTAAATGCTCGATAAAAGTCGTTACAAAATGCTGGCGTGTCTGCTCGCCGTCACAAATTATATCCAGATCTGCCAATTGCTGTTCCTGCAGGGAAATGCGTAAAGCATCTTGTTTCCCTTCAAGTAGCTGATCCCCTTCTAATTTCCATGGTGACCAAAGTTTTTCGGGTGGTGCAAGCCAGGCAGGTTTGGGTAAACTTCCAACAATAGAGGTGGGTAATAATAATTTCTTCATAATAGTATAATTTTAATGCGTTGTAATCAATTAAAGGGTAAAATTAGCAGACCATTGTTCCAGGAGACTTTTGTAAGGCTTAATAAAATGCTCTTCTGCATATTTACCCTGTTCAACAGCCAGTCGGCTGCGCTCTTCGCGGTCATAAGCCACGCGAGTCAGTGAATAATCTTCGTGTTTAATACTAGGTTGATAGATTTTACCAGCCACTGAATTTGCATTGTAAATTTCAGGGCGATAAATCTTCTGGAAAGTCTCCATTGTGCTTATTGAGCTGATTAGTCCAAGATCAGTATAGTCAGCAAGCAGATCTCCGGAATGATAAAAAGCCATCGGTGCCACACTATTCGGAGGCATGAAAAAACGAACTTTTAAGCCCATTTTAGAGAAATATTCATCAGTGATAGAATACTGATCCTGCAGATACTCAAAACCCAGAACCGGATGCTGATACTCAGTGCGGGTGTAAGTTTTGTTGCTCGATACACTTAGGCAAATAATCGGTGACATCTTAAAGTGTTCTTTATAAGTGGCTGAATTGACAAAACACTTATAAAGTTTTCCGTGCAAATCACCAAAATTTTCAGGAATACAAAAATTAGATTTATTTTTATTGTGCCCGATCAATAAAATACTGAAATCATAATCACGAACATAAGATGAAAAATTATTACCGGCAATACCTTCGATACGCTGGCTAGTCTTGTGGTCAAAAATATTCGTTTTTAAAACTTCAATCAACGGCAGATTGTTAACACCATTCTTATCATCAATACTCATCGTTACTGTGATGATTTCAAGTTCTACAAGGTAGCGATCCCCTTTTGGGTTATCTAAATGAGCCAATGCATTGAATCGATTGTTAATCATATTTAATGCATTACGTAAGTTTTGTTGACGATTAGATCCTCTGGCCAAATTCGCAAAATTGGTTGTCAAACGCGTTTCACTTGAGGGGTGATAGTTTTCATCTAAACAAGTGCTCTTTAGTGTGAATGCAAAATCATTCTGGATTGTATTCTGGGTGTTTACACTATTCTGCTTTTCGTTTATTCCCCTATCTTCTTGTATGTTTGCTTTCATCTGATGATAATGTTTAGTTTTTTTACCCTGCAAATTTGAATATAAAAGATTAAATATTTTTATTTATACATAAATTCAGTTAATTATTCTTTTTGCGTATATTTTTAAAGATTATTAATCTATAAACAAATATAATAATGGATGAAAACAGATAAATATTCTTTAATGACCTAAGATGATTGATTTGGAGTTTCCCAGAGCATTTTAAAAACTCGAAAAAGAAAACAATATCATTTATATTTGCCAAAAATTAAGATAGACATAGCAATGAATTTGATAGAAAATTTAAAATGGCGCTACGCCACAAAAGCTTACAATAACACTAAAGTAACAGAAGAGAAGGTCGATCAGATCTTAGAAGCAATAAATCTTTCAGCATCTTCTTGCGGTCTGCAAGCTTACCGTATTTTTGTTGTAAGCAACCCGGAAATTCAAAAAAAATTAGGTGCTGATTCGTATAATGGACAGATTAGCTCTTGCTCTCATTTGTTGGTTTTTGCTGCATTCACTGACATGTCTTCGACTTACATTGACGATTACATGGCAATGACAGAAAAACAAAGAGGTCTTGATGTTGGTGCCTTATCAGGATTTAGAAATGGACTGCACTCCTATTTCAGCGCTATCAACGCAGAACAAAAAGCAAATTGGGCGGCCAAACAGGCTTATATTGCACTAGGAACTGCACTTATTGCTGCAGCAGAATTGAAAGTGGACGCCACTCCTATCGAAGGATTTAATGCCGCCACTATCGATGCCGTTTTGGGTTTGAAAGAAAAAGGGCTGCATTCTACAGTTATCCTCGCTTTAGGATATCGGGATTCGGAAAAAGACTATATGGCAACTACGAAAAAAGTTCGTTTGCCTTTAGATGAAATGATAACGAAAGTTTATTAATATTATAATAATCGATATATTTTAACATGTTTTAACATTTAAACTTGACAGGGCATACAAACCATTTACATATAAAAAATTAAGACAATTATCTTACAAATCAACTTAAAAGTAAGCCAGTTTCTTCAAATCCTCCATAAAATTTATAGAAATTTGTCTTGTTGCTGTAACAAAACTAAAATCACATTTCTTACGAAATGGGATTTTTTTATTTTTAAAATACAGGGTTTTAATTCAAAAAATGGTTTTATCTATAAGGTTTAAATTAGTTTTTACTCAAGCAATATACCTATAATTTGCTCCCACAATACCAGTAACTGTTCCTCTTTTATAGTATCGGTAAGCGTTCCCGCGTTTGTACACAGGACGACGCTGGTATTTTTAGAAGGAAAATAAAAAGCATAGGCACCGGCACCGGCTCCACTACCCTCGTGGCCGATTGCCTGCAGGCCACCATTGGATTTATAAAAATGCAGCCCTAAGCCATATATGGGTGTACCCTGATAATTAACGGCAGCCTTCATTTCTTCCAGCGATATGGGTGACAGGACCGTTTTGTCATGGAGCAGCTTGTAGTAAAACCCAGCGATATCCTGAACAGAAGCAACAATACCGTCATCACCAATGAAGGTAAGTACTGTACCAAACTGCAATTCGCTCACATCGGTAAAAGCGCCATCTATTTCTAGATAGTTAGCCGTTGTGCCTTGTGGAGCAGCAGTGTTTGCCGAGCCCGCTATATAATAGGTGTTGGAAAGTCCAATGGCATTAATTATTTTGTCGGTAATATACCTTCGATGTCCGTTTGGAGTGACACTATCAATAATAATTGCCAGCAAATGATAATTTATATTACAATAACCAAATGACGCGCCGGGTACAAATTTTGCGGGTTGATCATATAGATAGCTCAATACCTGTTCGCTCGTCATAGGCAGTGGCCCTGCAACAAGATCATTTAAAAACGCTTCGCTATCTAAATAATCGGGAAGGCCCGATGTCATATTAAGCAATTGCCTTACCGTAATGATATTTCCGTTTGGCAGCTTATTACAAATATCAGGAAGATAGGTATTTACTTTGGCATCGAGATTGATTTTGCCCTCCTCTTTCAGTTTCAGTACAGCAACTGCCGTAAAGGTTTTTGAAATACTCTGCATATAGTGAAGAGCAGAAGTAGCCATCGGCTTTTCATTAATTACCGCGTTTCCTGCAACTAGGGTATAATTCTCGGAAGCTGTTTTTACACTAAGGCTTAGGCCGGGGAAGTTGGACAAAGCTGCTTCAAGTTTTTGCTGTGCCAGCACTTTTTTATCAGGTGAGGGTTTGGAATCGTCATTGCTACATGAGGTGATAAAAGTAACAACAGCTAGTAATAAAAACTTTTTCATAAAATGTGATCTTAATTATTTGAATGCAAACTTCAGATAAGAAAAACTAGAAAAGGTTTCAAAAGCTTAATACTGTATAAATTGGTACTTATTTACTGGTATTCTTGTATTCATTTGGTATCTGATCATGAACTTTTTTGAAGTATGGAAACCAACATACAACTTACATAATTTACAGTCTATTGAACTATAAGTTACATGAACCCGATAGCGCGGATTTGTAATCCGTGCCCGCAAAATACATTTAACAGATAAAAAAAAACAGTTTCTATTAATATAGGAACGGGCACAAAAAGAATTCCCGTTCTACAAAGTGTTCGAGCTTGCTGTGCGAAGTCTCCCGACTTCATACCCGTTGATAAATTCCGTTCCCATTTATTTTCATTCTTTTTGTGGATTACTGGAGTGGGTAAAAGTATGGAGACTTCCCGCAGTGATCAGTATATTTTATGAATAAAGAACACTTCTCAGAGCTGGGTATAAAATTCCTATAGATTGGAACTGTATTTTCAGGGTTCGATTTACCAAAAACCAGCATCCTCGCTCTAACCGCTTTTACATGATAGGCATATTATTTATCATGCTTTCTATTTTCAATAAAAGTTAATAAATTCGTTACTGAGCAGGGAGAGAAAAACTTCTTATTTGAATCTGGATCAACTGTCCCATTTGAGACAATTCCAACAAGTAAACCATTTTCATCTACTAATGGAGCCCCGCTAAGTCCTCCGAATTTCTCTGGTACAAGAATATCTTTTAATAAAATGCGATTTGCAATTGTTTTATAATATTCAAATTCATATACCCTTTGAGGTCCATTTTCCATCGTTCTGGTCCAGCCCACAACATATAATTTTTCTCCCTGAATTAAAGGAGTATTTCTTATTTCGAGAGGTATAATACTGGAAGAGTTTTGCTTTATGGAAAAGACTAGCCAGTCATTGTCATAAGTTGACTTGTTTTCCAACAACTCAGACTTGTCTTCATTTAATAATTTATCACAAATTACACTTTCAGACTTATTGTTTAATGGGTATAATATCCAATTTTTAATATCACTCTCCAACGACAGGGTTGTCATACTTTCGGGCTTAATAATCTTAAGTATATGTTTTGCTGTTACAGCAAATGTTTCATTGTTATATTTTATAAGAAAGCCACAACTGAATTTTGGCTGATCATATTTCGCATTTATAAATTCTATCCTGTTCACCAGAGCTATTTCCTTAAATACTTTTTTTGAAGAAAACTCCTGTCCGAAACAACCTGTCGTCAACAAAATAGAAATAGCAAAAAAAAAGTTAAATTTCATAATATCACCAAATTTACAGTACACTATAGGCCAATGCAAAAACTTCCCTTTCATTTATGATCAGTTTCAAATATAGTAAAAACAAGTGTGAAAAAAAATGGAAAAAATCTACACTTAATATACACGTTTAAAAAAATAAAGCAGAGAGCTAACGTCTAAATCAAATTCATTAAACTAATGAAAGACAGACACTAAATTCATCCATAAAAAATGTTAAAATTTGTCCCGTTGGGGTCACAACAGCCAAATGGCGTCAATTGAAGACAATTGACGCCATTTTTATACCTAATCACATAACTAAAATTTACGTTTATGCGATGGGGCTCCCCCTTTCCAATTCCTAACAGAAAATTTAAACCCTGCCTGTACAGCTATTAATGTCGTTATGAGCAGCAGGGTATAATAATAAGTAATTCCCATAACTGAGCAAGAGTCTTCTATTTGCCAATCAATACAATACTGGTTTTAGCATACTGGTTAATTGCAATTTTCACTTCATCAAAATTAGGTGCTGAGAGTTTTGGTCTGTAATTTTTAGAAAATCCAAATCCTTCTGTTGGATAACCAATCATATTTCGATCACATTTTCCGTTATTATTCAGGTCTTGATAAACAGCAATAGCATAATCGCCATCCGGTAGGTTTTTGAACGTGTAGACCACTTTATTTTCTGAAGCTTTTACTTTTCCGGTGGCAATCTGTGACTCATTATCAAGAAAGCCTTTCTCTTTATCGTACAATCCAAAAAAAACAGATCCTTTGCCGGGTTCTACGCCCGATACTTCAACGCTGAAATTATGTTGTGCAAACAGTGCTGAATTAACTGTTACAAGTACTATCAAGCTTATCATTTTAATTTTCATAAGTAATTTTTTTTAGGATTTATAATAGAACCTTTTCCAGCTTCTCTTTCTCTAATTGGTTAAAAAAGTGATTCATTTTTTTTACATTCCCTTTTTTAAACGCCTGGTAGGGTTCTGATTGTGAGAGCAGCCATTTTTTTATAATACTTTTAAAAATGAAGGTGATTTTTTTTTGGAGAGGATGAATGTTCTGGCGGACCATCTCGAAATAATCGTTCAAATTTTGCTGTCTAAAACCCAGAATATTATCTAAATCTTCACCATCTTTTAAAATCCCGCAGTGAAAATTTTTCTCTGCAAACGCCTTTTGTGGAAAATCAGCTTTGCCTAAGCCAAATTCAGCAAACATTTTGTCAAGAAAAGATCCGTAAGTAATAACACAATCCTCTCCCCCTCCCAAGTTGAATATTTGCTTCTCTAGTTTTTTTTGGTTTTCAATTGCTTTAGCAAAAGCTCTACCCGTATCTTTTGGAGTGCAGATTTCCATTGGTGTATTCAGCGGCATATGAAACATCAATTTGGATATCTTATGGTTACCCATAATTGCAGCCAGACGAAAAATACTCCATGATAGTTTGGATTTCCCAATCAACGCCTCACATAACACCTTTGTTTCTCCATACTGATCACCGGGACTGGGCTGCAAAGTATCAGTGATACTTATCTGGGGATTCTTTATCCGGTCACCATAAACTGAAATACTGGAACTAAAAATCAAATAACAATCCGGTGAATTCTGCTCTAAAGCATAAATGAGATTTTCGGTCCCTCTCACATTCACACTGTAAGCCATCTCCGGATCTATATCTGCAAGAGGTGGAATAACCGCTGCCAAATGAATAGCTACATCCTTATTTTGGGCAACTTTTAGCACTTCTTCTCTATTGCTGATGTCGCCATACACAATCTCTGCACGAGATCGAAAGGGAGCGAGTTTTTTTACCGAATTTTGGGTTTTTAAATCAAATACCGTTATTTCATAATCCGTATGCTGAACCAGATGCTGCAAGGTTTCAAATCCTACAGTTCCAGATGCACCGGTCAGCAGTATTTTTTTTCGTGATATCTTATTTTCCATTTTTTTAATTTAACATTTGTCCTTTTCAATCCGCTTAAATTTTGATCAAAAAGCTATATTTGTTATACAATATGTTCAATATGTAACTTTGTGTTCTCTTTGATTACTACGTAAAACTATTACAGAAGAATGTATTTGCTGTTTCAAAAAAGGACGCTACTGTACATTAGCGAACAAAGACTAATGCTTTTGTAGCGTATATAAAATAATTTGTGATGGATTTAAGAAAAGACAGAAGGGTTCAGTATAGTAAAAAAATATTGCGTGAGGCATTATTTATTTTACTGAACGAGAATGAATTAAGCGAAATCACCATAACCGAACTGTGCAAAACAGCCGATGTTAACCGCAATACATTTTATCGGCATTATAATATTCCGCTGGATATACTGCTTGAAATAGAAGATGATGTTTTTGAAAAACTCTCAGCAGTTTTGCGTAAAAGCACCAATATGGATGATGTGATACTGCTCAGCTGCCAGTTACTGGAAAGCGATAAGCAGATGAGTAAAATTGTGTTTACCAAAGCGGATGGAAGCGGAATTCTGTCGCGAATCCTGAGAAGTGTCCGGAGTAATTTTCCAGTTGAAAATCAAATAGAACTTACTGCCGAAGCAAAGCCTTTTGCTGAAATGGCATACCAATTTGGCGAAAAAGGAAGTATTGCTGTCATCAAAAACTGGATCGAAAATGATTTCTCTATTCCTGCTGAAAGTATTGCACAAATGATAAGTTATCTGGTAAATAAACTCAATAAAATATAGCAATTTTTATAAGCCATCAATTCCTAATCGAATCTCAAATAAACAAGTATCATCGATTTTAAAAACGAATTGGTTGATCTTCCTTTAAAGAATAACTGAAGTTACTAACCTGGAATGGAAGCTTTTTTGCTACATTTGGGTTAACAATAAATTAAAGGATTGTTTTGCCAATTCTAAAAGCATAATCACCCAAATCCGTCAGGTTTGTATTTGATAGTATAATAATACTCAAATCCTTATTTAAATAGTGAAACCAAACAGCATTTGCACCTGCGATTCTTCCATAACGCTCCATTCTTTTATATTTTTCAGCACCCCTTATCCATACGCTATAGCCATAATCATCTAGCCCAGGTGTTAAAAGCTCGTCCAGGGTTTCCTTTTTTAGCAGTTTAAAATCAAACAATGCATTATTAAATTTTATAAGATCAGATGTTGTGGAATACATTGCGCCGGCAGCAGAAAAATCTTCTACATAGATTGGTATGTTTGGAATTAAGTGATCAAGACTTTTATCTTTATAATATGGCGTTGCCAGGCCTTTAATTAATTTATAATGCGAAAGCAGGCCTGAATTATGCATCCCTAACGGAACAAGAATTTCCTTGTTTAATATTTCCTCAAATGACTTCTCGTAAATAACTTCTAAAATCCGACCTAAAATCATATACTCTCCATTATTATAATCGAATTTTGTTCCTGGTTCATTAATCAAATCATTTGAACAAAATTTATTTACAATATCTTTTAATGGATAGGGAAAATGATAAAATCCAATGCCATGTTTTAAAAAATTTGCATCTTTGACTGTATCCGTATTTTTCATTCCGGACGTATGATTTAATAACTGGCGAATATTTACTTTATCACCGCCTCTACCTTTGTAATCCGTTAAATAGTCGCGAATTTTACTATTGAGGTTGATTTTTCCTTTCTCAACAAGCTGAAGGATAAGAACAGCTGTAAATGTTTTTGTGATCGAGCAGACCTGATATTTCGTTTCATTAGTGACTTTCGAATTAAATGAACGCTCAGCAACCCCAAAACTTTTGTGATAAATGATTTTATGATTATTCTGAACCAGCACCGTTCCATTAAATTGGTTTTTAACAGCATATTCATCCACCATTTTACTGATATTGCTTTTTTGTGCAAAACAATTGGTGCCTATAAAAAGTATAAAGATTAAATTGAAAACATTTTTCATTATTATTATTATTATTAATTTTATTGAAATTCTTGATGTTTTTTTTGAAAAAATTATCCAAATTAACGTTTAAAACTGCTTTTATATATTGTAATGAAGGACTTTTTTATTACAACCGAAACTAATCGCTCAACTTTACCTGAAAGTAAAAATATTCAATTGTCAAATCAATAAATTGTAAAAATGCGAATGGTATATTTTTTTAAAAAAAACTAGAACAACTTTCTAATGAAGTCAACTTGAGGTTAATCTGTGTACGCAAAGTATATCTAAACAGATCTAAAAAAAGAAAATCTAGTTTTACTACTACCAGGAACAGGTACGGAAAGAATTTATGTGCTATCGCTGCGCATAACTAAGCGATCGGGATGTTCTTATCAGACCACCTCTATTTTATTACTATTTAACATTATCCAGCACATCTACTGGTTTCGGCCCTTGTGGCGTTTGGACCCACTTTGCAAGTCTTACAAAACATTTTATCCCTTTTAGCTCATAGTGGTAATAGGATAATAAAATTTCATTTTTCGTAAGTTTTTCGATTTTAAAAATCCCCTTATCCCATACAAAGGTAGAATCATTTTTTAAAGACCAGGTACCAGCGTCATTTTTCAGATCACCGTCACTATTGGCTATCCTAAACTCTGCATTAGACCTCACAAATCTATCACAGCTTCCATTTTCATTGAACCGAAAACAATTGCCTCCCGTATTATAACAATAATCGTGATGAACCCAGTATTCCTTTTTCCCGGCAATAAATACAGATTTGATTTCCTCTTTTTTACTACATGAGATACTCAATATCAGCACAAGTATTATAATTATTTTTTTCATTAGTTATTTTTTAATGATCAATACATTTTTATAACTTCTCAAATTTTCCCATCGATTACTAACTTCAGCTATAACTATCGTTTTTATTAACTTTCTGTCAAGTATGACAATTTGCAAAATTATAATAAATATAACATAACTATTCCATTTAGCGAATTCAGTTTTTTAATATTAAAAAAAAAAAATTGAGTTTTTGATTCCAGATAAGTATTTTATAACTAATCGGTTAACTGTTCCTAAATTAAAAGTAATAATGCCAGGGCACTTAATAATTTTGACATTTTGATATATAGGCATGTTACTTCAATAACATTCTTTCCGTAATTGTCTTATTTGAAGAAGCATCAATTCCGGTAACTTCGGCATATTTTACATTTGGTAACCAAAAAGAACCGCCTTCAATGCGTACAAATATTTTTTCTACCTGTATTCTTTTTTGATTTACACTTACAAAAACATGATATTTTTGATCTGAACCTATCTTTTTTAAGGTTAAGGGCAACTTTTTATACGATACAAATTGAAACTCAAACTCCTCATTATCTAAGGATTTACTTTCTATTCCGTAAGCAAATTTGCGTTGTATATAACTAAAATCTTTTTTTTCTCCTTTCTCAGCATATCGAACCCAATAGGCTTTTATAGGATTGCTTTTGTCTATTTTCCCATTTTCCTGATAGTTTATAGCATATATAGCAGTGTTTACATTTGGATCTCGCTGAATGTAAAATAACATATTATCTATATTTTTAGGCGTTGGAAAATGTAATGGTGACGGATTTTTGGATTGTGCCATTAGATTGTTAGAAAATATACACAGCAATAAGATCGTTATGACGATTAGTGATTTTGCGAAATATTTAAATGTTAGTTTGTTCATAAACGAAATTTATATGAAGTGTTGGGGACTACTGCTTTAACACATAGAAACATAGATAATTAGGACGTTTAAAAAAGGCGTTTCACTTGTTTAAAACAAACATAGCTATGTGTAAAGAAATTAGTTTCTTTTGTTATATTCTTTTTACGCATCTATAACCTATGTTTCTATGTGTTAAATTTACGTCCAGCGGATTAATTTGATTCGATTACATTCTGTTTTTCATTTACCTTAAAAACCCAATATTTAATCAGTGGGTAATTAAAACCATAAGAAACAAAACTATCCGTGATTAATCTCCCGATTCTGTAATCGATTTGAAATACTTTTTGCAAAATAAGCGTACCGGATGATTTTAAGGAAATGCTTCCCAAAACTACCAGCGCAAATCTTAAAAGCTGACTATTGATGTGACTGCTATAACCGGATTGATTTTTAAATACCCAAAATCTATTGATGCTGAAATTGACAACTGCGCCAACGATTCCGGAGATTAGAATAGAAAAGGCAAAATGCAATTTGAATACTTCTGTTAGTAAAATCATTAAACCATAATCGGTAATACCGCCTAAAAATGCCGCAACTTGTGCTTGTAGAAAAGTAAAAATGGATTTTTTACTGAACATATCAGTCTTGGTTTTTATCTTTGAAATCGCCCAACTTTAAAAGCTTCAAGCTATCTATAATGTTAATTACAAACAAAATAACGGTGATTAAACCGGCCAAATAGGCAATTGATCCCTCAAATAAAACTTCTGTAATTAAAATGAAAGCAATAATAAAACGGAGTTCTGTTGGGCCAACAAAGCCGGAATCTATACTGTATTCATTGGTGATTTTGTAGCGTAACTGACTGATAATGACTGACCATCCATACAATGCGACAAAAGCAAAGGCTACTATTTGTGTATCATTTTGTGCATAAATGTAGTAGCCAAAGCCTATCAGTACAATACCGATCCAATCAGCAATAATATCGAGTGCAAAACCATACCAACGGCGCGGAATATTTCTATAATAAGCCAATCTTCCGTCTAAAGAATCGCCTAACCAATTTATAGCTAAACCAATAATACCTAAAAGCAAATACCAGTTGGCTAAATAAGTACCTAAAACAAAAGCTAAGGAAACCAATCCTGAACCAAATGTACCCAGTAAAGTGAGTAAGTTGGGCGGAATGAATTCAGGCACTTTCGGGAGCAAAAATACAATTGTTGACTGTTCTGCCCTTTTTAAAATATTGGTTCGTTTACGGTCTGAAAATGTTCTTTGTACAATTGTACTATAATCTTCTAGCAGTGTTTCTTTTCCCATTAATAGCGCAGTATTTGCAAGCCTGATAGTATAGCCAATTCTACTTTAATATAATTTAGTTTTACTTTTCTTTGCGTATTTTTAAAAAAATCGGCCGTTCTTTTTAGTTTACCTGATCTGACCAGATAACTAAATGCGATAATAATCAGCATATTATTTAACAATTCCCGCAAAGCGTTGATAGAAAACCGTTGGACTGTTCTCGTTTTTAGGAGCGTATTTTCCTGCTATAATCGGAATATAAATCACCCTCCTTCTACTCTCTTCGCCACGGATAGATGATTCCGCCACTCTGTGCCACAAACGGCCATCGTGAATGGTTAAATCTCCGGCTTCCGGATTGATGGAAACTTCCTGAGCATCAGCTTTATTGTCTAAAAAGTACTTTTTACGAAAAAGCATTTGATAAACACTTTGCTTGTGCGTACCGGGAATGATTTTAAGTCCACCGTTTTCAGGTTGTAAAGTGCTTAAGTGAATACCCACATTGAGCATTGGGTTTAATTTTCCACCATAAAAAATATCTCTCAAGCCATCTGTATGCCAGCCCATTTTGGTAAACTTACTTTCCGGGCCATTAATATAATGATTGAAAACCATTCCGTCTTTTTCTTCCGTACCCAATCTCGAGCCCTCGCCTGCCAATGGTAATAAATTATTGAATCTTGGATCAAGTAAAAGACCGCTTAATGTTTGATGATGTTGATTGATAAAAGCAAAACGTTGTACAATTGGGGAGCCGTCTAAATCTTTTCCGTATTTGATTGGAACGCCGTTTACTTTTTGAAGATCATTGTCGATCCATTTTTGCTCTACTTGTTTTGAAGCATCAATGATGGATGAAACCGTTTCCGGATTTATAAATTTTTTGAAATGGATGAATCCATGTTCGTTAAAAAACGCAATTTGCTCATTAGTTAATTGCTCAGTAAGGGTAAAGGTTTTATAAGAAGATACCATGATAATATAGATTTAATAAATGAAATAATATACTTTGTAATTTTATCTAAAACAGAATAACAACAACAGCAACAACAAAACATTAGCATGTTGGCGTGCATTCGGTTTTCAGATAAATTAAACATATTTTTTCTATTATTTGACATACTCTATAGAATTAGTAGAATTTAATACAAACTTAATATAATTTTTTATTTTACAAAGAATATTTTTTTTATTTTTTTGAAAAAATTAAATTTTATAAATTCCGGCTGCCGTTTTTTCGATAAATGCCTTTGGTAATATACGGTTGGCATAAACCGAAATGATATTGGTAAAACCCGGAATAACTTCTGATTTTTTGCTGAACATGGCTTTTACGGCCATTTTTGCAACTTCATCAGGCTGCATATTAAACTTTTCGGCCATTTTGCTAAAAGCGTTTAAGCCAGCTCTTGCAGCAAAACCAGTATCAACGGGGCCCGGACTAAAACAAGTTACTGAAATTGAAGTTGGGGCAAGTTCGAAACGCAGGGCGCGCGTAAACGATAAAACAAAAGCCTTTGTAGCCGAATAAACAGCCAGCGTAGGTACAGCCTGGTAGGCAGCAGTACTGGATATATTTAGAATGTAAGATTGTTTTTCCCGCGAAAGTATGGGCACTAATAAATGTGAAAGTTCTACCACTACATTCATGTTAAGCTGCATCATACCAAGCTGATCGGTTAAAGAAGACTGACTAAAATCACCCCAGACACCATAACCGGCATTGTTAACTAAAAAGCCAACCGGATAATTATTCATTTTTATCCAATCGGTTACTTTTTGCGATGCGCCAGTTGTCGAAAGATCAATCGATAAAAAAGCAGCATTAATGCCGTATTTAACTTGCAGATCATCAGATAGCGCTTTTAATTCGGTTTCACTTCGTGCAACAAGCAATAGTGGATAACCTTGTTTGGCCAATTCATAAGCAATAGATTTTCCAATGCCTTTGCTGGCTCCGGTTATTAAGGCAAACGGTGTCGTTTTTTCGCTCATTTTATCAATTTAATCATCCAAATATAAAGATTAATTATAAACCGTTGGGTATGCGACATCCATAATGGTTAGCCCTGTCTCCTATTCTCTCGTTGTTTTATTCACGATTTAAAGAAACCTGCAAAATATTAAAAACTGCTACGGCACTATTTTAAAAGCATGCTTATTATAGTATTTATTCAATCATTTTTTTAAACAACATTTTCATAGATTCTGGATCTATTGTATTCATATCTAACAACTTTAATGATTTAACCATTTTAATTGTAGTTGTTTTATATTTTTGAAAATGAGGTGTTTTTAAATGTGATTGATAAGCATTGTTATCGTTATAGATTTCTAATATTCGTATTTGAGTCGAATCAGTTTTTTGATACATCGGAAATATTGCCAGTACACCGGGTTCCAGTTTTACTGACGCTGAAGCCTCCTCTTTTAAAATGGCTTTATATTCGGATAAATGTTCAGGGTGAATTTGAATTTCCGAAATACGAACTATAATATCTTTGTTTGGCCTGACATATCGCTGAAAGTTAAAAACAGTGTTGCCAATAGTAATTGTAAAAATAAACTATTTCGAAAACTGCCCTGAAGATTATGGATTAAATTTTTCATTTACAAGGCTTTAATATAACAATAAAAATTCTTTAAGGTCGAGAGGATAATTTTTCTAAAGATACCAAAATATCACGGTCTTCAAAAACATCAAAACAATTATAATACGGAAAAATAGCAACACCACAAAAACAAGAATGCTCTCTTTTCGAGAGCGTTCTTGTTCATCATTACATCTTTACTATAAATTATCATTAAAGAAACTTCCTAATTTATCAAAAGGAATCACATCTACTTTATCATACAAATCAACGTGAACTGCATTTGGGATAATTATCAATTCTTTTGGTTCATTTGCCGCTTTAAAAATATCTTCACTAAAATATCTTGAGTGCGCATTTTCTCCCGCGATTAAAAGCATTGGACGTGGTGAAATTTCTTTTACATAAGTTAGTATTGGCATATTCATAAACGAGATGGAATTGGTTACCAGCCACGCTCCGTTTGAATTCACAGAATTGACTTGAAAACCACGCGGCGTTCTGTAATAATCAAAATATTCTTTTACAAATTGTGGCTCATTGCCTTTCAATGCTTCCGGTAAATTTCTTGGTCCGGCTGCCGGTTTTCCTTTTTCGGCATCTTTCCAACGCTGCTCACCCAAAGTTTCCAATGTTTTGGTTCTTTGTTCCGGAGTTACAGAATCATTATAGCCTTTTGACATTACTCTGGTCATATCATACAAACTTGTCGTCGCAACGGCTTTTACCCGCTTATCAATAGCAGTTGCATTTAAGGCAAAACCGCCAAAACCACAAATACCGATGATTCCAATTTTATTTCTATCGACTTTTTTTTGTAATCCTAAAAAATCAACCACGGCGCTAAAATCTTCAGTATTGATTTCCGGAGAGGCAAGATTTCGTGGTTCGCCCCCACTTTCTCCTGTATAAGATGGGTCGAAAGCCAAAGCTATAAAACCGCGTTCTGCCATTTGATTGGCATATAATCCGGATGACTGCTGTTTCACTGCTCCAAAGGGTCCGCTGATGGCTAATGCAGACAATTTTTCGTTTCCTGCATTTTTCGGAAGGTATAAATCACCGCTTAAAGTAATGCCGTAGCGATTTTTGAAACTCACTTTTTGACGGGTTACTTTGTCACTAAGCTGAAATGTATAATGTTCTTTTGATGTATTCATTTTTTCTAAATTTGATTGTGCTTTTTGTGAAAATATTTGCCCTGTTATCAGGAATACTAATGCAATTGCGAATGTTTTTTTCATTTTATTTTTTGATTTTATAGTTTTCATAATGATTTGATTTTTAATTATTTTCAAATTTTACGACTTCATTTCAATTTCATAACCATCACTTTTAAGGTTGAATATTTTTAATGAATTTTGCGGGAATTCCGCCAACGACAGTATTATCTGGAACATCTTTAGAGACTACTGCTCCTGCTGCAACAACTGCATTTTCTCCAATTGTTACGCCAGGCAAAATTGTAGCATTGGCACCAATCCATGCATTTTTTTTGATGAGAATTGGTTTACCTGCTAATCCTTTTCTTTCCTGTGGATTTAATGGATGATTTTCGGTAATGAGACTGACTTTCGGGCCAATTAAAACATCGTCCTCAATGGTAATTCCGCCCAATGCCAAAAACGTGCAGTCAAAATTGATGAATACGTTTTTACCAATTGTAATGTGTTTTCCACAATTGATATAGAGAGGTGTAAATACGGCAACATCCTGTAGTTCTTTATCTAAAATCCTGCTTAGTATCTGCGTGATTTCTTCAGGATTTACAGCATTGTTCATCTGAATCAGTAATGCTTTCACTGCAAATGCTTCTTCCCTCAATCTGCCCATTTGCGAATCGTTAGGAAGTATGATTTCACCGGCTAAAAGTCGCTCAAAAATATCTTTTTGAAATGGTGCGGCATCGGAAATAAGGTTTGAATCTGACATACTATTTGAATTAAATAATCAGATACAAAGGTAAGACTGCCTTAAAGCAAGGAAGTAACGATTATCAAACCAAAGATTAAGAAATTCAAACTTCGGACAAACGAAATGCAGAAGGATTAGTGCCGGTATTCTTTTTGAAGAAATTATTGAAGTAAGTGGGATAATCAAACCCAAGTGCGTAACCAATTTCAGAAACACTCCAATCAGTATGTTGTAAGAGCGCTTTGGCTTCTGTTATAATTCGCTCAGTAATATGGGTTGTTGTCGATTTTCCGGTAACTTCTTTTATGGCTCGATTCAAGTAATTGACATGCACATTCAAATGTTGTGCGTAATGTTGCGCTGTTCTCAATTGAAGTGGACTGGAAGTAGTTTCAATTGGAAACTGTCTTTCTAGTAATTCCAAAAACACAGATGACAATCTGGAAGATGCATTGCTATTTTGTTCGAAATTTTCAGCAGGTTCCATCTTTAAAGATTCATGTATAATAAGACTGATATAATTGCGAATCAGCTCATCTTTAAAAACATAATCACTTTTTTGTTCTTCAATCATTTTCTGAAAAATAGTATTGAGAAAACCTCTTTGTTCTTCGGTAATTTTTAAAACGGGTGTTCCGCCAATTTTAAAAAAAGAAGATTGCTGCAGGCTTTCAGAACGTTCGGAGTTTTTAAAAAACTCTTCTGAAAATAAAATCGTATAACCAATATAAGTGGTAGAAATGGTTTCCCAGGAATATGGAATGTGCGGATTTCCAAAAAAGAGAATCGTACCTTCCTGCTCATAGGTTTTATCAGAATAATGAATCTTGCTTTTCCCGGTAGTCAGACAGATTTTATAAAATTCTTTTCTGCTGTACATTCTGGTTTCGGCACCGTCATCTTCTATCTGAAATGCTTTAAACCCCTGCAGTTTCAGTTCGTTATTAAACTTGGACACTTCTCTTATTACCTTCTCTTTCATTTTACAAAGTTAAGAAATTCAAACTTGTTCAAAACATTATAATCTTAATTCTTATTCTTTTTGAAAGCAAATAATTAAATTATTTAGAAGAAAACGAGAAACAAAAAGGATCAAAAGTAAGCTAATTTAAAATTATCATTAAAAAATGAACACTGTTCAAAAAATATACATACCTTTGCGGCATGAGTACAGCAGAAAGAAAAGCACGTGAAAAAGAAGCCTTAAAAATGCTGATCCTGAAAGGAGCTAAAAAACTCTTTTTAGAGAGAGGTATTGAACAGACTACGATTCGAAATATCGCTGATGAGATTGACTACAGCGTTGGAACTGTGTATGTTTACTTTAAAGATAAAAATGCTATTCTTCATGACCTGCACTCTATTGGTTTTCAGGAGCTAGGCGGGTATTTCACCGAATTGTTCGCTATTAAAGATCCAATGGAACGCCTTCGAAAAATGGGGTTTACCTATTTGAAATTTGCCATGGAAAATTCCGAAATGTATGATCTCATGTTCATCGTTAAAGCACCGATGGAATTTATTGAAAGTACTGAAAAAGAAGCATGGAATGAAGGAGCTGACACTTTTGGCGCTCTAAAGAAAACCGTGAAAGAATGTATGGACAACGGGCATTTTGAAGGACATTCATTAGAAGCATTATCCTTTATGATTTGGAGTTTAGTACACGGAATGTGCTGTCTGGAAATACGCCAGAGAACAAAAGGGGTGAAATTTTCTAACCCGGATACTATCCTCTCTGATGGATACAATGAATATTTAAAAATAATAAAGAAACTTTAAACCTTTTTTTGATCAAAAAAATGAACAACGTTCAATTTAAAAACAATGTACAATAAAATGAAAAAAGCAATTACATTAACCATTCTTTGTTTTGGATTTATAGGATATTCCCAAAGCAAACTCGATAATTACATCCAGACTGGATTAAAAAGCAACGAGGTAATCAAACAGCATAATTTTGATATTAATAAAAGTCTGTACGCCCTGCAGGAAGCCCGTTCCCTGTTCTACCCTACTGTTTCGTTGAATGCCAATTATACTAAGGCCGATGGCGGAAGAACAATTGATATCCCGATTGGGGATATACTGAATCCTGTATACAGCACACTCAATCAGATAACCAATTCAAATGCTTTCCCTTCTCTGCAGAACCAGTCAGTTTTGATTAATCCGGATAATTTTTATGATGCTAAAATTCACACCACAATGCCGTTGCTGAACTATGAAATTATTTATAACAAGAGAATCAAAAGCCAGCAGACTTCTTTACAGAAAATAGAGCTTGAAATCTACCAAAGGGAACTGGTTAAAGAAATAAAAACCGCATACTATAAATACCTGCAGTCCATTGAAGGAATTAATATTTATCAGGATGCTTTGGCATTGGTAAAAGAAAATCAAAGGGTTAACCAGTCTTTGTTTAAAAATGACAAGATAAACCGTACGGCAGTCCTTAGAAGTGATAATGAAGTAATTCGTATCGGGGCAAATCTGGAAACAGCCAAACAAGTCAGTAATAATGCGAAAACATATTTTAATTTTCTAATTAATCAAAAGCTTGACAGCGAAATTGAGGTTGATTCTGATAAAGAAAGCCTGCCTAGTGCATTGGTACAGGAAAACACCTCAGGCAGAGAAGAACTTTCAAAGCTTACCATGGCAAAAGATATAAATGACAATGTCAGTAAGCTCACCCAATCGTATTGGTACCCAAAATTGAGCGGTTTTGCAGATTTCGGATTTCAGGACTTTGATTTCGAAGTGAATAAACAATCCCGATACTATTTTGCCGGTGCCGCTTTAGAATGGACTATTTTCTCAGGCAACAAAAACAAATACAGGCTCAAGCAGGTTCAGGAAGAAACCAATAAAATAAACTCACAGACTGATAATGTAAAACAGCAGCTGTTGCTTCAGTTTCAGGTTACCCGAAATAATTTAATATCTGCTTTGGAACAATTTAATGCTGATAAAAATCAAAAAGCAGCGGCCAAAAAATATAATGAGGACATAACCAAATTATATAAAGAAGGACAAGCCATCTACATTGAACTTCTGGATGCGCAGAACCAATGGGTAAATGCACAGCTTAATACGAATATATCTCTTTATAATTCCTGGATTGCCTATGCAGAATTAGAAAGAGCCAATGCCACTTTTACTTTAAAATAATCCAAAAACAACACTTATGAAATCGAAGATTAATTCATCCGTTCGCCTTTCAGACGCGGGGCACGAACACAAAAAAAAATATTTTACGCTTGTGAGTAAAAAATCAATAGTAATATGTCTTTTTGCTTTTCCTCTTCTTTATGCTTGTAAAGAAGAAAAGAAAGAGCGTAACCAATTTGAAACTGCAGATATTGTATCCATTAAAACAGCACCGGCCGGATCCTTAGCACTTACCAGTAACATCACTGCTTCCGGTTTAGTCACAACAGAAAACACAGCCAATTACAGCTTTAAAATTGGTGGTATCGTAAAACACATTTATGTCGAAGAAGGGCATTTCTTTAAAAAAGGACAGCTTTTAGCCGCATTGGATGAAACCGAAATCAGTGCGGGTTTGAACCAGACTGATTTAAATGTAAAAAAATACGAGAGGGATTATACCCGAGCCAAAAATCTCTACCAGGACAGCGTATATACTTTAGAACAGCTTCAAAATACAAAAACAGGTCTTGACATTGCCCGAAAACAAAAAGATGCTATTGCTTTTAATGCCCGTTATGCCAAAATATATGCGGCAGCAGATGGTTTTGTATCTCAAAAAATAGCCAATGAAGGCGAAGTTACAGGGCCCGGCTCCCCTATTTTAGCCATAAATGAAACATCCCATAACAATAATTACCTGTTAAAAATTGGACTGACAGATAAAGAATGGGCAACGGTTAAAATTGGCCAGAAAGCATCCGTTACTCTCGATGGTTATCCTGATCAAAACTTTGATGCTGTGGTTTTTAGAAAATCGCAGTCTGCTGATGCGGCCCTGGGTTCTTTTCAGGTGGAATTAAAACTGGACCTGAAAAACAGTAAACCTGCAGTGGGTATGTTTGGCAAAGCCGAAATACGTGCCGATACTGCTCAGGATTTAATCACGATCCCTTACGACGCACTTATTGAAGCAGACGGTAATAAGGCTTTTGTTTTTTTAGTTGAAAATAACAAAGTGAGAAGACGGCCTGTGACCATTTACAAATTTGAAAACAAAATTGTGTACATCAAAGACGGACTTGAGAAAACAGATCAGATAGTGATCTCAAACAGCGCTTATCTGAACGAAGAATCAAAGATTAAGATCATTAAATAATACGCACCATGAAGATTACAAACTTTGCCGTTAAAAACTATCAGTTCACACTGATTATATTTCTTCTCGTGTCTGTTGTAGGGTATCTGACCCTGTTTTCAATGCCACGATCAGAAGATCCTTCTACTCATCCGCCCCAATATCTCATTACGGTTATTTATCCCGGAACCAGTCCAAAGGATATGGAGGAACAGGTAGTAAAACCTATTGAAAATAAAATTTACGGACTCGAAAATATCGATAAAATCCTGACCACTGTTGAAGACGGCGTAGCTGCCTTTCAGGTAAAATTTAAGTATGGGGTTGATGTAGATAATAAATACCAGGAAATTTCTACAGAAATGAATGCGCTGCAAAACAGCGAACTTCCTAAGGATATTTACCTGATAAAAACCGAAAAAATTGCCTCTTCAGATGTAAAAATTCTTCAGGTGGCCTTAATTTCAGAAAATGCATCAGATAAAAAACTGCGTGATGCGGCGGATGAATTGAAGACAAAACTGGAGAAAATCACCAACCTTAAAGACGTAAAATATGCCGGAATACCGGAACAGGAAATTAGAATTGACCTGCAGCTGGATAAACTTGCTCAGTTAAAAATTCCATTAAACCTTGTAATAGGAAGTCTTCAGAGTGAAGCTGCCGATATTCCCGGAGGAAGCGTCAATCTTGGCAGTAAAGTGTTTAATGTAAAGACAAGCGGTAAATTTAAAAATGCCGATGATGTTGCCAATACGGTTATTTACAATGCAAATGGTAAAATAATCTATATGAAGGATGTTGCCGAAGTAGGTTATAAATCTGAAACAGTAGATCATATTACCCGTATAAATGGTCATCGTTGTGTTCTGGTTACCGTAGGTATGAAAGACAACGTAAATATAACTGATGTTCAAAAAGAATTTTTACCAATAGTAGAGGAATTCTCTAAAGACCTGCCTCAAAATATAAAACTGATTAAAAACTTTGATCAGGCCAATATGGTGTCGCAGCGTCTGGGACATCTGGGCTTTGATTTTACCCTTGCGATTGTGCTGGTGATCATTACGCTTTTGCCATTAGGATCAAGAGCTTCATTGATTGTAATGATCTCCATACCGCTCTCACTGGCTTTAGGGCTTATTGTCATGAATGCCTTCGGTTATTCCTTAAATCAGTTAAGCATTGTAGGTTTGGTGGTGGCTTTAGGACTTCTGGTAGATGACAGTATTGTGGTGGTCGAAAACATCGAACGCTGGCTTCGTGAAGGTCATTCTAAAATGGATGCTGTTCTAAAAGGTACCAAACAAATAGGTCTTGCTGTTGTAGGCTGTACCGCTACTCTTGTTATTGCTTTTTTACCACTGGCTTTTCTTCCTGATGTTTCAGGTGAATTTATAAGAAGTCTTCCTATGGCAATTATTACGAGTGTTCTGGCCTCAATGATTGTGGCAATGACATTGGTTCCGTTTTTGGGAAGCCGATTTTTAAAAACGCACGAACATGGCGAAGGGAATGTTTTTCTTCAATACCTGCAAAAATTCCTGACACGATCTTACAGCAGGATTATGCCTAAAGCATTGCAGTTTCCAAAAACAACAATTGCTATATCCATAGCATTGAGCATAACCGCCTTTGGACTTTTTAAGGCTACCGGATTTAAGTTATTCCCAACTTCAGAGAAACCAATGTTTCTTATTAACATAAAAATGCCGCTGCAGGCCAATCTGACCGAAAGCGACAGGGTAACAAAACTGGTCGAAGCCGAACTGAAAAACCATAAAGAAATTGTCTTTTATACCGCCAATGTTGGCAAGGGAAACCCACAGATTTATTACAATGTACACCCGCAGGACAGAAAACCTGATTTTGCACAGATTTTTGTGCAGTTGGAAGATGAAGCAAAACCTACCGAAAAAACAGCTTTGATTGAAAGACTCCGAGAAAAATTCAAGACAATGCCTTATGCCAAAATCGAAGTGAAAGATTTTGAGCAGGGAACGCCTCTGGAAGCTAATATTGTAGTGAGGCTCTTTGGAGAAGATCCGGCCCTTCTGCGTAAGCTTTCTTCTGAAGTGGAAACGATATTGCGAAATCAGAAAGGGACAGTTTATATTAACAATGAACTCAACACGTACAAAACAGATGTCAAAGTAAAAATTAATAAAGAAAAAGCAAGAACATTAGGCGTGATGACCAGTGAGGCAGATAAAGTAGTACGTCTTGCTGTAGCCGGATTAACTGTTGGCGATTATATCGATAACAGAGGCGATGCCAGAAATGTTACTCTCACACTGCCCAGGGATAAATTTTCTGATCTGGACGCTTTAAAAAATCTGTATGTCAATAATATTCAGGGAACCCCAATTGCATTGAACCAAATTGCAGACATCTCTTTTGAAACTTCGCCAACAACGATTAATCATTTCAATAAATCCCGTTTTGCAAAGGTTACAGCATTATCAGACAAAGGATACTATGCCAATGATTTATTAACAGAGATCGTACCTAAACTTGATCAACTAAAAATGCCAAAAGGGTATTATTATAAATTGTCAGGTGAAAAAGAGTCCGAAGGAGATGCGCTGGGAGGAAATTTCCTTTCGGTAATTATTTTGAGCACATTCCTTTTCGTTGCTGTACTCCTATTGCAGTTCAAAACGTTTAAAGGAATCATCATTGTACTTTCCATTATTCCATTGGGAATTTTAGGCGGGGTCGTATTATTACTTATTAACGGAAGTCCTATGTCACTGGTTGCTATTATTGGTTTTATTGGTCTGTCGGGTATTCAGGTTAAAAATTCACTGCTGCTGGTAGATTTCACCAATCAGCTCAGACAGGAAGGATACTCCATAGATGACGCAATTGCGGTTGCCGGAGAAACCCGATTTTTGCCTGTAGTATTGACGTCTATAACGGCAATCTGCGGTCTTATTCCTCTGGCTTTGAATTCGAATCCTTTAATTGCACCGCTGGCCATTGTGCTTATCGGCGGACTGATAAGCTCTACTATTCTGTCGAGAATTGTAACGCCTGTGATGTACAAGCTGATGCCTCCGAGTATCGAAATTGAGACTAAAGAACCGAATTAATTAATTCAGGAAACCCAATCTCTTTAAATCTTATATAAAGTTTATAGAAATTTGTCTGTAGAGATCACAAAATCAAAATCCCCTTTCATAACGAAAGGGGATTTTTTTTATGTTTTTTTCCTATTATTTAATATCAGAATCAATTCTAAAATCTGTGGAGAGAAAAAAAATTGATTTTTTGTTTGATTTAAAAATTTAATCGAATCTTAAGCCAATAAAAAAATTAAGATCCCTAACAATTCGTTATTTTGTATATACCGTTTGAAAGCAGTTTCTTTGGAAGGGGAATAAAAAAAAAAAAACAATCAACAGATAATCAGCACCTTATAAGAAATTAAAAATTTAAGGCACGTTTCTTGTTTTATTCTAAAAATAACCATTAAAAATTGACATTATGAAAACTTTAAAATATTTTTTGATCGGAGTGCTGTTCCTTTCTTTTAGCTACTCTCATGCCCAGGTATCTGTAAATGTTAATATAGGTACACCACCGGCATGGGGACCGGTTGGCTATACAGATGTTCGATATTATTACCTGCCGGATCTTGAAACCTATTATGATGTAAACACATCAAATTATGTTTATTTGAATAATGGAAGATGGGTCAGAACGAGATCACTTCCTTCTGCTTACAGAAATTATGACCTTTACAGCGAATACAAAGTAGTCTTAACTGATTACAGAGGAGACAGACCTTATGACAATTTTAAAACCCATAAAGTAAAATATGGAAAAGGTTATAAAGGCCAGCCTCAAAAAACAATTGGTCAAAAACCCGGTAAAGGAAATAATAAACAGGGAAAAGACAATGGAAAGCACGATAATGGAAACCATAATGGAAACGGGAAAGGAAATGGTAAACATTAATTCAAAAATGCCCGAAACAACTTTTTTTTAAGCCCAACAGTACATTAAACTGCTCAAAATAGTTTGAAACGTACCTCTGGGATCACAAAATTAAAGTCTCATTTCATTAGAAATGGGACTTTTTTTATGCCTTTTTCCCATTATATACTATTGTATTCTAAAATATTATATAAGTAATATCTTATCCAGTTATAACATCGATCTGATCCGTTTTCCTGATTTTCTTTACTCCCCTTTCTCTTATTAGTGCTACTGCATCGAGCATTTTGATTAAATGAATATAGGGCGTCATCAGGTCAGAGCCAGCATCTCCGGGACAGACAGACAATGAAAGCTCTATGATTTGAGACAGAAATAATTCAAATTCTTTCAGTGTTACTTTATTAAATGCTTTTCGAAAGACAATAATTACTGAACATAATACGGAATACTATATAAACATCTTACTGGATTTCCATCTTTGATTGCCGGAATCCAGTTTGGGGATAATTTTATCACCCTTCCTAATTCTTTACCTGAACCATAACCAAAATCACGAAGAACTTTTATTGCAGATAAGCTTCCATCCTTTTCAATTATCATATTTACAAAAATCCCTCCTCTAGAAGCTTCATCATCCATTAATTCTTGTGGTATAACATAATTTTTCTTTATAAAAGCATAAAACTTGTTTATACCACCTGGATATTTTGGAAAAATTTCTACCACAGATGTACTATAAACTTCAGTATCTTCTGGCTTACTATCGTGAAGCTTTTCCAATTTTATTGCTTGTTGTGGCAAAGTCTTTTCGATATTTTTAGAAGCCGGCTCCGCCATTGCCGTCACAGTAGTATTTTGACAGCCCACAAGCAATAAAAAACTAATGGCTATTAAAAAATGTCTTTTATATTGTATTGTTTTCATCTTTCTTTACTGCTAATTCTTTTTGCTCCTTAGCTACTTCTTCGACCCAATCTTGCTTATTTGAATCGTTAATTGCTACATCATAATATTTTATTGCTTCATCAAAATTTCCAATTCTTCTTTCCATTTCAGCAACTAAATAATTAATGTTTGCAATTACTGATTTGTCTTCATATTCATTTTTATCTAAAGCAGAAATCAAATGACCCGATCGCGCTGATTTGTAATCCGTGCCCGCAAAGTATATCTTAACAAATCTAAAAAAAAAAATCCAGTTTTTGACTATAGACTTAACATTAGTATTTATTAATATAGAAACGGGGAGGGAAAGAATTTCCGTGCTATCGTTGCGCATAGGAATTATTGGTTCTATAAAGTTACCTAACTAACCTTTTTAAGCTGATTACAGTAAAAGCATAAAAAAATCCCATTTTAAAATGGGATTTTTTTGTCTTTTTAATCGATTTTAAATCTCAAAATACAATTTACATGTACAGTAAAATTTAGTGGTTGTCAAATTCCCTGCGGTTGTAAAAAGCGTCATCGTCACTATAATAGTTGGGATCATTTTCAGGATAATACGACTTCATTACTCTTCTTTCATATTCCCTGTCAAAATTTTGCTCCATATTATACCTGCTTGTTCTTCTAAAGGTGTCATATCCTATAGCGTTCGCCATGACAATTTTGGTGTCTGTATTTATGTTTACAGATCCAATGGGTATGATAATATGACTGTCTCCTTCTTTATAAACAAACTCTTTTCCGCTGTCGTTTGCTATAACATCACGAACCTCATTACGGTTGTCCTCTATTAACTTTTTATCTAGTTTTACATCCAGATAGACCACGCGCTGCATGTCTTTATTAACCCAAAGGTTATCAATTTTGCCTATTGTACGGTTTTCAGCATCTACGATCGTCCATCCTCTTACATCAGAATAATTTGAAGCAATTTTATAATTAGATAGTTCGTCGAGTCTGTATAAGTTTTTGTCTTTATTTTCCATAATTTTTTTATAAATAATATTATCTACTTTCCAGTTATTGTGCACTTGTACTATTTTCGATTTCTATGCTGCTTTCACTGTTAGCTTCATGATCTTTTACAAAAATGTAGTATATAAGTCCTCCAATTATCAGCAATACTGCAATCCATGGCCATATTGGTTTTTTCTTCTCAATTTTAATTTCTGCCATAACTTATTTTTTTAGATTAAATAATAGTTTTTAAAATACTAATTAAAGATACAAATGAGAATATGTTCTAAAGTATTTAATTTCAGCAGGATGTTACACAATTCCCAGTAGATTGATTTGAGGAATCGTTTATTTTTTTGACACACAATTAAAAAAAAACTTCTTCAACTGCATTGTCCGGACAATTGCCTTTAGCAAATCAGCAACAACCGATATTCCCCTTCATTTTCTTCCGGAGCTCTATGAATACAAGGCAATACTTGTTGTTTTGGGTGATCTACGGCAAGTCGCCAAAGATGTCCTAACCCTAAATTAACAGGCTTTGCATCTGCATGCACCTGATAATGCAAGTCGAAATAATTTTCTTTCAGAAAGTCTTCGAATTCTTCTTCTGGTCCGTCGTGCAGCTCTTTTAGTTTGGCCCGAATTTCCGGAATCAGGATTTTTTGTTCTGCCTGTGTATTAGCAATAATATCGCTTACCGCTCCGTGATAGGTACATAAAAAAGTATCTGTTGCAATGGGCGAACGATCAACATGAAATGAATACACATCTGTCGATATAAAATCGAATTCGTCATCACGTTCGTAACACTTGAGTAAATTAAGAGAAGGCGAAGCGCCAAAATCAGTTAATAATTGCAGATCGTTCAAGATTATTTCCCTTGCTATATTTCCCTTTGGGGAGAGTTGTAGTGCAATTAGGTCTTCAGGATCAACTTCGGTTATATTTTCTTTTAGAGATAATTGGGCTACAATTTCGTTAAAATCGCCGTCCAAATTTCTGTACCAGCACAGCGCATTCATTTCTCCCCTGAAATTGTTATGTACAAGATCAGAGAAAGTAGGCACTACTCCTATTTGGCTGTTGTCAGAAAATATATTGCTCATCGTATAATTAAGAATCCGGTTACTTCATGCATTACAAAATTATGCAATAACCCCCGTTGCATGTCATTATTTTTAAACACATAGATTTAACACTTTTAAAAAAGGCGTTTCACTTATTTAAAATACACCTAGACCGCTATGTGTTAAATCTTTTTTTCATTAATTTATTCACGTTCTAACTTAACAATCTAAGAATCTGCAGATTAAAAATAAATCAGTTGTGTTTCACGCAGATTTTAAAAGATTCTGGCAGATTTACATGGATTTATTTATAACTAAAATTAAATATGCTTTAACCAGCAAAATATGAGTTAAAAAATCATTTTCTCCACAACATTTTCCCTTGATTCAAAAAAACCAGCAACTTTAATGAATTATATGCAGAGAATTACAATCTGGAATGGTATAATAAATACTATTTATTTTTTTGTGTTTAAAACTTTATAACATACATAAAGAATACCCAGCCAAATAGGAATCAATTCTACGGATAACTTCATATTCGTGATCCACATGATGGATAAAATACCCAATAAAAACACGAAACAAATATAATTACTAACCGGATAAAACAATGATGCAAACTTCGTTTTTGTACCTTCCTTGTCTTTCGAACGCCTGAATTTGAGATGTGTATACGAAATCATCACCCAGTTAATAATTAAAGAAGACACCACTAAAGACATTAAAATACTAAAAGCCTCTTCTGGAATTATTTTATTTATTAAAATACAAATAGCGGCAAAACATGAAGAAATTAAAATCGCATTTATTGGTACTGATTGTTTGTTGAGCTTCATTAAAAACTTAGGCGCATTGCCCTGATCTGCCAAACCGTACAACATGCGGGAGTTGCTGTATACACTGCTATTATATACTGACAAAGCTGCTGTTAATACAATAAGATTAAGCGCATTAGCAATAAGTCGTGTAAAAAATATTTTGTTGCCAAACAACTCAAATTCCATTCCGTTTAAATTCTGAAAAACCATTACAAACGGGCTGCTGTCTGTCGTAATTTGCTGCCACGGCGACAAAGCAAATAAAATTACCAATGCACCAACATAAAATATAAGGATTCTATAGATAACCTGATTGGTTGCTTTTGGAATGTTTTTTTTCGGATTTTCTGCCTCAGCAGCCGTAATCCCGATCAGTTCTAAACCACCAAACGAGAACATAATCAGCGCCATTGCCGCTAATAAACCCTGAAAGCTGCCAGAAGCCGTTTTTTCGAAGAAACCTTTTGGAAAAAATCCTCCATCGTTATATAAATTATGAATCGAAGCATGCTCTCCTCCTGTACCACTTATTAGCAAGTAAGTACCAAAGAGGATCATGGCAATAATTGCAACTACTTTTATGATCGAAAACCAAAATTCAGTTTCTCCGTACACTTTTACGGAAGCAAAATTTAAGGCATTAATAATCAGGAAGAAAAATAAACTAGATGCCCAGAGCGGAATTTCAGGCCACCAAAACTGTACATAAACACCAATGGCTGTAAGTTCAGCCATACTCACTAAGATATATAAAATCCAATAATTCCAACCGGATGCAAAACCTGCAAAAGAGCCCCAATATTTATAGGCAAAGTGGCTAAAACTTCCTGATACCGGTTCTTCGACAACCATTTCGCCAAGTTGTCTCATAATAAAAAAAGCGATAATTCCGGCAACAGCATATCCTAAAATAACAGATGGTCCTGCAAGAACAGCCGCGGGACCAATACCAAGAAAAAGACCTGTTCCTATTGATCCGCCTAATGCAATTAACTGAATGTGGCGGTTCGTCAGCCCGCGTTTAAGCTGATTGTCCTTTTCGTCTTCGTGTTTTTGTTTCACAAATTAAATTTTTAAATGAGTTTAGTGTACTCACAAATGTATAAACGGCGAAGATAAGTTAAAAAAGGAATCGTACAAAGCATGCAATATGCCAAAACCTGTGGAAACAGAAAAAAATACCACAAAGAATGCCAAGTTGTTTTACTCTGAACTTCTATAAAAAGGCATCTTTATTATACCTTTAATGTCCTTAATTCCGCTATTTCTGATGGTTTATTTTTAGAAAAAATGTTTTTCTTGTAATATAAAAATACTAAAACGGATAGAATACCTATACCTCCCTCAATGGCTACAGCCTCTTTTGGACCTGATATTTCTGCCAGAAGCCCTATTGATAAACTTCCAACGGGCATAACGCCCTGATAAGCCATTATATAATAACTAATCGCTCTTCCTCTCATATGCGGTGCGGCATTGGCCTGAATGTAAGTATTAATTGCTGCTGACTGCGCCATCATGCCTATTCCGCTCATTGTCATAAAAAACAATGCCACAGGCAAAGCATTTGAAAGCGATAAAAATAAAACGCTTCCTCCGAAAAGAAAACTTGAAATCACAATCGTCTTGATTAAATATTTATTCGACTTTAAATTAGCCAGGTATACAGCACTTAATACAGAACCAAAACCCATAGCGCTTTCAAAAAGACTAAATGTTTTTGCCGTACCATTGAAGAGATCTTTTGCAAAAATGGGCATTAGCGTATTAAAAGGAAGTACTGCCAAACTGCTAACTGCGAGAAGAAGAATGAGGCTCATTAAATCTTTCTCACCGGAAATATACTGAAAACCTTCTTTTAATTCTCCCCACAAACTGTTTTGTGGCTTTATATTAACCGTAATTTTCATTCGCATCATATAAAGACAGATCAAAACCGGTATATAACTAACAAAATTGCTGATAAAACAAAAGTCCTCACCAAGGGTACTCAATACAATTCCGGCTAAAGCCGGGCCTACTACTCTGGCTAAATTTGTCATAATCGAATTTAAGGCGATCGCATTAGGCAAATCTTCGGCATTATCTACCATGTCGATCATCAGCGTCTGACGGCAGATCACATCAAAAGAATTTATAATTCCCTGCACCAGACTCAACAGTATAATTCCTGTTATACTATAGCATTTAAAATAAAGCATCGCTGCCAAAGCTCCCGCCTGAACCATCGAAATAATCTGACTGTTGATCATCACCTTAAATCGGTTATGCCTATCGATATAACTCCCGGCGTAAGGCGATAAAACCAAAGAAGGAATCAAGCTTACAAAAGTAACTATGCCCAATAATAATGCTGAACCTGTTAATCGATAAACCAACCAGCTCACTGCCGTTTTCTGCATCCAGGTTCCCATAAGAGAGACGGATTGCCCGTAGAAAAAGAGCTTAAAATTTCTGTATTTTAAAGATCTGAAAATATTCATAATAACTGAAGTAAAATGTTTCAATGATTTTATCACTGCAAATTTCACTATTATTTCTACATTTGTAAAACGTTATTATTCTATCACATCAATCGACAAAACCGATTTAGAAATGGAACTCAGACAACTCAAATATTTTCTAAAAGCAAAAGAACTGCTTAACTTTACTGAAGCTGCCAACAGTTTACATATAAGTCAAAGTACGCTTTCGCAACAAATAAAACAGCTTGAAGACGAATTAAAAATTCCACTCTTTAACCGCATAGGCAAACGAATTACCATCACAGAAGCTGGCGAATTATTCTCGATATACGCCTTACAGAGTGTCAACAAGTCGAAAGAGGGACTGCAGCTGCTTAAAGACCTAAACGATCTTGAAACCGGAAAAATTACAATTGGAGTAACGTATGCCCTGCGATACGTTCTGACAAAATCTCTGGTTGAATTTACTTCGAGATTTCCAAAAATCAAATTTGAGATTGTATTTGGAACTTCAAAAGAACTGATACATAAACTAAGTCATTTTGAATTGGATTTTATCCTTACTTTTGAAGAAATCCCATCAGAAAACCATTTCAAGTACCAGGAATTGTTTTCCTCTCCAATGGCTTTGGTTACATCTTCTAAATCTGTATTAAAAGGTAAAACCAGTATAGGTTTAGCTGAAATCAGCAAGCTTCCGTTGATACTTCCTGCAAGAGGTTACAGCACTACACAATTTATAAATGATGCCTTTCTTAAAAATAAACTAGACATCGATGTTACGATAGAAATAAATGACATCCCCACTTTACTGGAACTGGTAAAAACGGGAAATTGGTATACGATCCTTACCCAGACAACGGTTGCCAGCGAAAAAGACCTGTTTACTATTCCAATTACTGGAAAAGATATGACAAGAACCGCCATGATTATCTCGCTTAAAGAAGTCTACGAAAAAAAAGCCGTGAGTATTTTTTTAAGTATCCTTAAATCACTGGTCTAATAATTATGCCACAGCTTTAGATTTCCTTTATAGCACTAAATAAAATATCTCAATACTAAAATCCACCAAAATCAAACACTTCAAAAAAAGCGGTTTGGTAGTAGCACTATATCTAATGAACATGAAAAGGTCCGAGCTTAAAAAAATTCTTCAGAAAACAGAAGACAAAAATTTATCATTCCGTGTTTTTGATTTAGAAAAAGAACATTTAGAAAGCTATCAGCAGCCACGCAAAAATGATCACTTTTTTATTGTCGTTGTAGCAACAGGAAAAGTTGAAATACAGATCGAAGACAAAATTCATTTTCTTAAAGCAGGGAAAATTTCTATTGTGTTTCCGGAACAAATTTGCTTTATATCTAATTTCAGCGATGATTTAACCGGTAAAATAATTTTATTTGAAGAAGTATTATTTTGTTCCGATATATTAAAAAACGAGTTAAGTCCTTATAACGTAAATCTTTCTGCCAATCTTAATTGTACAGCGCTTCCCAATCCGGAATTCGAAGAAGCCATTACGCTTGTCAAAAACATTCAGAATATTTATAATAAACCAAGCCTTGTCAAAAAAGAACAAGCCCGTTTTTACATCAAAGTGTTTTTATTGGGACTTATAGAATCGGTACATGGTCAGCATCCTGTATTGCATCAAAAAACAAATCAGCATATTTATATTGGTTTCAAAAAACTATTAAATCAACAATATCGAAGTGAGCGCACGGTGCAATACTACGCGTCGCAGCTTTCTATTACTCCTAAAAAACTCAATGAAATAACCAAAAAACATTGTGGTGAAACGGCGATAAATGCGATTCATAATCGAATTCTGACTGAAATCAAACGTCAATTATTGTTTTCTGATCTCTCACACAAAGAAATTGCTTTTGAGCTGGGATTTAGTTCTCCGTCAGCCCTTAATAAATTTGTACGCGCAAAACTCAAAGAAACACCTACCGAACTTCAGCAGGAACTGGCGCAAATTTATACCGCATAGTCATGTTTGTATAACATCCTGCCCTGCCCTCACATCTAACTTTGCATCAATAATTAAATACTATTAAAGATGAGCAAATTATTTGTTGCAGGAGAAGTTTTCCATGGTCCGGGAAGCCTTGAAGAATTAAAAAATATAAAAGGTAAAAAAGCATTTGTCGTAACCGGAGGAAGTTCGATGAAAAAAAGCGGAACGCTTGACAAAGCTGTGGCATATTTAAACGAAGCAGGAATCGAAACTTTTGTTTTTGATGGTGTCGAAGAAGATCCGTCATCAGCAACCAGTTTTAAAGGTGCAGAAGCTATGCGTGAGTTTCAGCCGGACTGGATCGTAGGTATTGGCGGATGTTCTGCAATTGATGCCGCTAAAACAATGTGGATTTTTTACGAACACCCAAATACGGAATTTGATTCACTTATTAAACCGTTTAGCGTACCGGTACTTAGAAATAAAGCGAGATTTATAGCCATTCCGTCTACTAGCGGAACAGGAACTGAAACGACAGGTTTAGCCGTAATCACAGATCGCGAAAAAGGAGTAAAATATCCAATTGTTTCATATGAATTAACTCCGGATATTGCCATAATCGATGGAGAAATTTGTGCTTCGATGCCCGCACACGTAACGTCAAATACAGGATTAGATGCCTTAACACATTGCGTTGAAGCGTATGTTTCTAATATTGATGATAATTTTGCTGACGTATTAGCAAAAGGCGGTTTACAAATTGTTTTTGACAATCTGGAAGAAGCGGTAAAAAACCCTTCGAATATTACTGCACGTCAAAACATGCATGATGCTTCATTTATGGGAGGTTTGGCTTTCAATAATGCATGGTTAGGTATTGTTCACTCCTTGTCTCATCAGGTTGGTGCTTTGTATGGCATTCCACACGGATGTGCAAATGCGATCTTCTTACCTAACGTTATCCGATATAATAATTCGGCCACTACTAAATTTCCGTCACTTGCAAAAGTAATTGGACTTGAAACAGCTGAAGAATTGGCTCAGGCAATTGAAGGACTAAGAAAAAAAGTCAACAATATTTCTTCTCTAAAAGAATTTGGAATTTCAAAAGAAGACTGGGACAAAAATCTGGATTATATTGCAAATAATGCATTAATCGATCCATGTACCGGTTTTAATCCTAGAGTAACAAACCTTGAGGATCTGAAAGACATTTATAATGCCTGCTACGAAGGTATTGTTTATGCTAATGAGACATTAGTTACAAACTAGTTATAAAAAACAGAATAAAAAAGCAAACCAGACATTTTTTGAATGTCTGGCTTGTTTGTTTTAGTAGTATTCTAAAGTATTAAAGTTCTGACTTTAAATTTATCTTTCCTTTCTGAAGTCCTTTACCTGTTACTTCCAATTGAATTGCTCCTGCAGTTTTAATTGCTTTAACCAAAACTACCAATTTACCGCTGAAAAGCTTCATTTTATTGTCATGAAATATTTCTAATGATGTAGCATCGCCATTACATGCCGCTCTGTAAGTTGCAGCGCCCGTTACTTTAAAATTTAGTTCATTGATTGCTGTCGGGCATGGAATTCCGTTTTTATCTACCACCGAAACTGTTACAAAAGAGATATCATCACCATCGGCTTTGATCACTTTGCGATCTGCTTCTAGAACAATTTTGTATGCCTCTGCGGCAGTTTTAACCTCACTTTCAGCAGCTATTTTGCCATTCGAATCAAATGCTACAACTTTTACAGTTCCAGGCTCGTATTTCACATCATTCCACATTAAACGATAGCGGTTTTGCGGAGTTGAATTGTTCTTTTTCTGCACGCCCATGCTTTTTCCGTTTACGAAAAGTTCTGCGCTATCGTAGTTTGTGTAAACAAAAACGGGAGTTATTTCGCCTTCTCTTCCTTTCCAGTTCCAGTGTGGCAATATATGAAGCGTTTTATCCTGCTTATTCCATCTGCTTCTGTACAGATAAAAACGATCTTTAGGAAGTCCTGCCAAATCTGAAATACCGAAATAAGAACTTCTTGATGGCCATTTTTCATCATAAGGCGTTGGTTCTCCCAAGTAATCAAAACCGGTCCAGACAAATTCGCCAATAACCCACGGTTTATCGTCCTGCAATACAAAATCTTCATCCGGAACATTCGACCAGCTGCACGCTTCGAGATCATAAGAAGAAGATTGAAGATCGTCATATTGTTTCTCTTTTTGCTGTACAACAGGAAATTTGTAAATTCCTCTTGAACTCACCGTCGACGCTGTTTCTGATCCTAATATAAATCCTTGCGGGAACGATTTATAAGCTTCTTCGTAAAGCTGAACTCTGTAATTCAGTCCCGGTATATCTAATAAAGAACCAAAACCGGATGCCATAGTTTGTTTTACCTGATCCATTCCCACCGTTACCAGACGCGTAGGATCTTCTCTATGAAAAACATCCTGCAAAAATTTAGCCCTTGTTAAACCTTCGGCTCCATATTGATCCGGAACTTCATTTCCTGAACTCCACATGACAATACAAGGATGATTTCGTGTGGCTCTCACTAAATTTACAATGTCTTTTTCTGCATATTCTTCAAAAAAACGATGATATCCGTTTTTTACTTTTGGCTTTGCCCATTCATCAAAACTTTCAGCCAGAAACATAAATCCCATTTCGTCAGCCAATTCAAGCTGTTCAAAAGAAGGCATATTATGAGAACTTCGAATCGCATTACATCCCATATCTTTTAGAATTGTAAGCTGTCTTCTTAGCGCCGCTTTATTTACTGCAGCTCCAAGAGGCCCAAGGTCATGATGAAGACAAACGCCTTTAAACTTTGTTACTTTTCCGTTAAGGCTAAAGCCAATATGAGGTTCATACTTAATTGATCTGATATCAAATTTTATACTTTGTTCGTCTTTTAAAGTTCCGTCAGCTGCGTATAATTTGGTAATCGCGGTATATAAATAAGGCGTTTCAGGACTCCATAAATGAGATTTTGCAACATCAATAGTTTGATGAAACTTTCCGTCTTTTATTTCTGTAATTTTTTGCGTTGCTACAATAGTATTAGATGCATCTTTTATTTGCGTTACCATCGACAAATTATTGCCATTCACTTCAGCTTTTAGATCAACAACAGCGGTATTTTCATTGATGTCCGGAGTGGTAATAAAAGTGCCCCATTGCACAAAGCTTTCCTCCTCTTTTACCACAATACTTACTTTTCTGTATAAACCGGCTCCGGGATACCATCTTGACGAAAATGGTTCGTTGGTCAATTTTACTGCCAGCAGGTTTTCTGCTCCCGGAATGAGATCTTTGCTAATATCAATATAAAAATAGCTGTAGCCGTAACCCCATTCTCCTATTTTTTTTCCGTTCAAAAAAACCTGAGGTTCGCTCATCGCGCCTTCAAAAATAAGAAGCGCTTTTTTACCTTTTTTAAACTCCGGAATCGAAAACGCATTACGATACCAACCTGTACCAATATGCGGCAATGCTCCGGTACGACCTGTTTTTTCGGTGGGCACTTTTTCTCCGTTTTGTTCAATTGCCGAAACTTGCTTGTCCCATTCTTTATCAAAAGGTCCGTAAATGGCCCAATCGTGCGGGACACTGACTTTTTCCCATTTCGAAGCATTAAAATCTACAGAAAAAGCATCTCCTTTTATTTCTTTAGAAAAGAGCCAATTCTCTTTTAAAACAGTAGTCGATTGTGACATCATTTCTACAGAAGAAAAAATCAGCAGAAATAACGATAATATTGATCTAAAAATTAAATTCATGTTTTGTTTTATTTTTTCTCCACTAATATATTAAGATAATTTAGCTTTATGAAAATTAATAACTTAATGGTAAAATTTAATTTTTATTTTTTATTAAATGAACCAAATCCTGAAAAGCATGAACGGTTCGAATACAACTCACTAAAATTAAACTCTTATAATATTATCCTTCGATAAAACTGTTATAAGCCAATTTTCGTATATGCAGGTAAAAGCAGTTGTCATGGAAACATTACCAATCTTTCTTGTAAAAGTTCTGCAAGTTCTTGCTGACAGATACGGCATGAATTGTACTTTAGAGGAGTTAACAAGTCTTTTGACTCCAATTTTTAATGCTGCCACACTATTTAAAGACAGTATATCTAATGAAAAGGAAAACCAGGCTAGAGTACTTGATGCTTTACTTTTTTTGAATCACCACGGATATATCTTTTTAGATAGAAATTCTGACGAAAGTACGATCAGTATAAAAGGCCTGATTGCAGTAAATAGTAAGATCTTTTGCAATTAGGTCTGCGAATGTAAATGTATTGAAGTCGTTGCTATTACTTTCCTTATTAATAGCAAGGAGCAGCTTACCTGCTAATCATTACTATGAAGATAAAAGTTTCTGAAATCCAACGGTGAAATATTGGTGTGTTTTTTAAAATATTTCACGAAGTAAGAATCATCATTAAAACCAAGATTGTATCCAATTTTATTTATACTAAAATTAGTATTCAGCAGCATTTTTTGTGCTTCATCAATTATTCTTTCGTGTATCAGCTGAGAAGGACTTTTATCCAGCAACTGGCTGGTTAAATCTGACAATGTTCTGGATGATATCTGCATAATCCTGGCGTATTCTGACACGTTGAGCTCTTTTTTGAAATTGTCTTCTATCAGATTAAGAAATTTTGCCAATTTCAATTGTTTTTTGTCACCCGGAAGAATATGATGTCCCATACTTGTATTCAATTTATTCCATTTGTGCTGCAGCTGAATGAGGAAGACTTTGAGGTAGTTCCTGACAAGTTCTGCCTGATAAGGCTTGTTTTTGTTGTTTAATTCATTTTTAATTAAATTCAAATATTCATCTAACACAAAGAGATCATCCCTATCTAAATTAATATAGGGCGGCGTAAGTTTTTTGAATAAATCATATTTTAAAAGAAAATCAGCATCATTGTTATTCTGAATTAAAAACTGCTCATTAAACTGAATTAAAACACCGCTATAATGCGTGTTTTTATCAAAATAATGAACCTGTTCTTTCGTCACGAAAAAAAGCGTGTTTTCGATGACATCAAATCCTTTATAATCAACAAAATATCTGCCATTTCCGTTTTTAAACCATATGATCTGATAGTAATTCTTACTATGTGCCTTTCTCCTTTTTTTATCGTATTTTTTCAGGTAGTTTTCAATTTCATAAACAGAAAACCTTGGCATATTAGGTTGATACTGATTCAGATGTTGTTCATCAGTTTTATCTGGATTATTAGTAAAATTTTGCATTTGGCGCAATTAAAATTAAAAATTTAGAAGAAGAAAGAAAACATCCAATACCATAGATGTCTAATCTTTCATTTACTTTTTACTTTCAGGATGTAAGGATATTGTCTCTAACGAGTTATTGAAAATCCAGTTAAATGCAACAGCCTGTTTATTTTATTTTGATCACTACTTTTCCTTTCGCACGTCCGCTTTCTACATATTCCAAAGCATTTTTTGCTTGTTCAAAAGGAAATACTTTATCTACAATTGGTTTAATGATACCGGCTTCAATCAGGTTCGTAATTTCCTGCAGCTGGCTTCCATCAGCTCTCATAAAAAGAAATTTAAAATACACATGCTTTTTTTTGGCTTTCTTTCTTATGCCAAAACTAATTAGTGCTAAAACAATCTTCAAATACCAAGGCAATCTTAATTCATCGGCAAATTCAGGTGTTGGCGGACCTGAAATGGAGATGACATTTCCACCGGACTTTAAGACTTTCAGGGATTTTTCGAGTGTTTTTATATCCTGACTGTTAAGTACTGCGTCATACTCTTTAAGAACACTTTCGAAATCCTGCGTTTTATAATCGATCAGTACATCTGCCCCCAGACTTTTGAGTAATTCGAAGCTATTACTGCTGGCTGTGGTAGCAACGGTGGCTCCCAAATGTTTCGCCAGCTGAATTGCTACTGTTCCCACTCCTCCGGAACCTGCCTGAATAAAGACTTTCTGTCCTTTTTTTAAATTAGCACTTTCAACCAGTGCCTGCCAGGCGGTAAGGGCTACCAGTGGCAGAGATGCTGCTTCCTCCATACTGAAGTTTCCGGGTTTAAACGCTACGTCTTTTTCATTGATGGCAATATACTCGGCAAACGTTCCTATATGATAATCTGATGGTCGGGAATATACGTGATCGCCAATTTTAAATTTGGTTACATCTTTGCCCACTTCGGTGATAATTCCAGCTACATCGTGTCCAAGTATTAAGGGAAATTTATAGGGAAGCATCAATTTAAATTCACCAGTTTTAATCTTGGAATCAAGAAGATTAACACCCGCTGCGTGCACCTCAATCAAAACCTCATTTTTACCCACAAACGGAATTGAAACATCTGCCAACTGAAGAGGTCCTTTTGCGTATTTGTTTATTATAAATGCTTTCATATTAGTTTTTTAAAAGTTGATGATTTTTCTTTGGATTAACTAACTCATAGGCGATCTTCGGGAAAAATCTTTGAATCAGATGAAGTAGTCTGGAGTCGCCCACACGAATAATATACCGGTCTTTTTGCAATCCCACAATAAGTCCCTTTACCATTGCTTCAACAGAGATTTTTTTATCGTTCCTGTCTGCAGTCATTTCAGTAGCAACAAGCGGCGGGATTAGTTCGAATATTTTTACGTTACTGCCAATTATATTTAGATGTTCACGAAGTGACACCGTGTAGAATGCCAGCGCAGTTTTAGACGATGCATAAGTCGCTTCAATTAGCGAAGGAACCCTGCTCAGTATCGATGTTGTGTTGATTATAGCGCCTTCTTTTCTTGATTGAAGCATGTCAAGAAAAAGATTGTTTAGTCTTATAACGCCCAGATAATTTACCTCCATTTCATAAGCAGCACCCTCTGCATGTTTATCATTTGCCACACCCAGGTTTAATGGCGGAACCAGTACAGCTGCATTATTATATAAGATATCAATACCTCCTAATTCTTTTATTTTTTTTAAAAGAGAATCTCCATCTTCCTTATTTGCTATATCACTTTGTATCGCAATAAGAGCAGGATATTTTTTTTTAGCTGTATCCAGTTTGGCTTGATTTCTTCCGGTAACGATTACTTTAGCACCCATTGCCAAAAACTGTTTGGCGGCTTCCAGCCCTATTCCGGATGCTCCCCCGGTTATTAATATTGTTTTGCCTTGTATGTTCATGATGAATTATTTAAAGATTTATTTTTTTATAAATTCCGCGTATTTTAGACTTTTTAGTCTATTTTGTAATATACTTTTTAGTCTATTTTAAACCAAAAAAAATTATATGCTGTATTGCTCTAATTCAGACTTTAGACTTTTGATAAGTCCCTGCATTGGTTTTGCTGTCCCCATAACTCTGCACATAACAATACCACCTTCTACAGATGCTACCAATTTAAACGCAAAAACAACGGGATCCAGTTTACCGGAAAACTCGCCAATATTAATTCCTTCCTGAAGTAATCCTGCTAATTCCTGCTGACCACTTCTAAATACTTTCGCCACTTTCTCTTTTATAAGCGGATAATTATCATCTGCTTCTACTGCAGTATTAAGTATCGGGCAACCGCCGGAAATATAAGTTTCAATTGGATCTTTGTAAAAATCCAAAAATGCAAAAACTTTGCCTTTAATTGTTTTTGCCTGATAAACGGCTGCTCTGATTCTGTCTGAAATCATTTTCAATGACAAATCAATAACCTGCTCTGATAAATCTTCTTTATTTTCAAAATGACCATAAAGACAGCCTTTTGTCAGTTTTGTGGCCGCCAGAATATCATCAATATTAACCCCCGAGATACCTTTTTCATTATAAAGCGGTACAGCAGTTTCCAGTATAAATTGTTTTGTTCTTTCGGCCTTACTAAGCATTATAAATTAATTTAGAGGACAAATATACTAAAAAGTATATTATGTGTGATTTTTTTTGAATTTTATTAACTTTTAAATTTACCTGCTACAAGTTAAGTCTGTACAATTCGTTGCTATACAGTATCAATTTTGTTTTATCATAAGATCTACGTTATTTATTTTTTTCTGCAATATAAACTCCTGTAATAATACATAAGGCGCCCATAAGTGAGATAAAAGTAAAGGTTTCTCCAAGAAAGATTGTAGAAGTTAGAATCGTAGAAAATGGTACCATATAAATATAGTTTGCCGTTTGGGATGCTCCCAGTTGCTTGACAGCATAATTCCACATGATATAGCAAAGCATCGATGCAATCAGTCCAAGAAAAAGCAAGTTACCCCAAACTACAGGTTGACACATTAAATCAGGTTTCATTTGCAATGGAGAGAACGGGAAATAAAAACATAAGGACACGATTCCATAAAAGAAAACTTTCCGGGTTATAAACAAAGTATCGTACTTTGACGTTAGCTTTTTCAACACAAGACAATAAACTGCCCATAATATTGAAGCGAAAATAGTCAGAGCATCTCCTACGGGATTGATATCGAAGGCCATGCTCCCATTAAAAACCACTAACCCTACTCCCAACAAAGCAATCAAAGAACCATAGATTACTTTTTTCCGGAAAGCAGTTTTGTACAATAAAAAGGATAGTACAACAGTAAATAACGGTGAAGTACAAATAAGCAGCGAAACATTTGATGCTAATGTATAGCTCAATGCCTTGTTTTCTGCCAGAAAGAATAGAGAGCCTCCGGATAAACCACATACAAACAGCCAAAATTCGTCTTTATAATTGTTTGCCCATTTCTTATCGTGAGAAATAAGAATTGTGCATAAATAGGCAAGCAAAAACCGGTAAAAGAATATTTCAACAGAAGAAAGACCTTTATTTATCAGTATTTTAGTTGAGACATAAGTAGTTCCCCAAATAATTATGGTTACTGTTGCCAGAAAATGGTAGAATAATGTTTTATTTTTTAGCATATTACCTGATCAAGCTTAAATTTCCCGTAGCCTTATTTATTACTTTCTTGTCACCATAAATCGCTATACCGATATAACAAATATCATTTTCGTCTGTTGTGAGCATCGTGGCTTCATAGTGGTCATAGGTTTTGGATTTTTGGGCGATGTTGGTAAAACCTACAATCATCAGGTTTTCGAGATCAAGTGATACCAGTTGCTGGCGTATCTCCTTTATTTTTTCAGATGATGTACCAAGTATAGGAATTGGCATTTGTGTAATGCCAAGATGTTCCCCTCCTCTCTTGTCATAGATATGCTTGCCAACAATACTATTTATATTCCTGCCCAATGTTATAGACAAAACACTTGCTGTATTCGCTATAATGCCTACTGGTTGGGTATTATCAATTATTAATACACATTTTTTTACATCGTTAATTGTTTGTATGTCTTCCATTTTTTTAGTATTTAATTTTCTACAAATCTACAAACTGAAGACTATTTTACTACAACAAACACATAAATCGGGAAATTTTCCTAATTTTGAATTATATCCCGCAAAAAATACTTATCCCAACTATTCAAGATATTAAAAACAGGAAAAAAGACTATGACTAAATTAGATAAAACAGATATTGGTATCTTAAGTGCCTTGCAAAAAGATGCAAAACTAAACGTGAAAGAACTCTCAGATTTATTACACATATCCAAAACGCCTATTTATGAACGTATAAAGCGCCTGGAAAACGAGGGATATATCAAACAGTATGTCGCTTTAGTCGACAATAAAAAAGTGGGATTGCCATTGATTGTATTTTGTAATATTTCACTAGCTGTACATGATAATGAGCACATTAAACGCTTTCAGGAAGAAATCAAAGAGATTGAAGAGATCATGGAGTGCTATTCTACAGGCGGGATGTACGATTTTTTGATAAAAGTTGTTCTAAAAGACCTGGAACATTACAACGTCTTTGCGTTTGAAAAGTTGACAAAAGTTCAAGGCATTGTTAAAATGCAAAGTTCATTTGTACTTGGTGAGATAAAAAATATTACTACTCTAAATATACCATCTTAATAAAAGACTTTTGTTTTGCAAAACCAAACGAGCAAATTAGCGCTGGCAGCACAAGCTTTTGAACCATTAACCAGGAGGGAATTAGAAGTTTATTATACAGGCAGCGTAACTGTAAATGTGGTTCCTTTCCCTACAACAGAAGTAACCTCTATCATACCGTTATGAAGGCTTATAATTTGTTTCACAACAGACAAACCAATGCCGTAACCATTTTCATAGTTTTTGTTTTTCCCCCTGTAAAACAAATTGTATATCTGTTCCAGATCTCCTTCGGGGATGCCAATTCCGTTATCAGAAAAGGTTAGTATAATTCTGTCCGCAAAAGCATTTATGTCTACGTGACAGGAATGATCCTCAGAATACTTGCAGGCATTTTCCATAATATTCGAAAAGGCGATCTGCAATAAGTAAGGATTGCCGGAGTAATTATAAAAATTGACATCTGTTTCCTCTAAGTTCGTGTAACTTATCCCTATTCTGTATTTTACATCCTTTTTATTCAGCAGATTTAATTTGGCATCGACCAGAACCTCATCAATTCGGATATTAGACATTTTTATTTGTGATCTGTCGTAATTGGCGCGGGCAAAGTCAAGAAGTGCAGTCGAAAGCTGAGAAACATGATTGGCTTCTTCGAGAGCATTGTCGAGTGATACCTTATAATCATCAATGGTTTGGTTTAATTCTTTTCCAAGTTCAATTTCAGCAATCAAAATGGAGAGCGGCGTACGAAATTCGTGCGATATTGTGGTGACAAAATTTCGATGGTTATTAAAGGATTTCTCTAATCTGTTGAATGTATCATTAAAAGTCTGAGTGAGTTCATAAAGCTCGTCTTTTGCTTTTGGAACTATTATGCGTTTATTGAGATTATGTTCTGATATGTCCCTGATTTGAAAGATAATATCCTTTAGAGGTTTTAATGTGTAATAAGAAAATCCAAAACCAATTATAAATATCAATACAATAGAAATAAAATATACATACACTACATTCTCCTTAAAAGCACTGATATGATTGAGACCGGTTACATCTATTGCCCTTCCTACAATATAATATTCCTTGTTATTGTCTGTATATAAAATACCGCGATACTGGTATTTATTATCTGACCAATTTAGAGATTTGTTCTTTTTTATAGCCTGCAATATTTTTTTGCTCCCAAGTGGCGGCATATTGTCAGAAAAATAAAGATCAAAGTTGTGATCATAAACGCTTATGTCTGCCTCGTTTAGTACTTTCTTGTTTTTGGTGTGAAGAAATTTTATAAGTTCTTTATTGATCTGAGCATCAAATATAAACTCGGCACGCCAGGTTATTTTATAATCAAGACGGTCAAAAAATTCATCTCTTCGGTTTTTTTCAGATACAAAATAGACCGTATACGCAAAAACAAAAAGGATAAAAGCAGTTAATATAGCATAAGCGAGCGCTGTTCTGGTTACTAATTTCATATTTTACTGCTTAAAATAAACCCCATTCCTACTTTAGTATGAATTAGTTTCTGGTCAAAACCCTTATCAATTTTTTTTCTGAGATAAGCGATATAGACATCAATATAATTGGTTCCGGTATCAAAATTATTGCCCCAGACATTATCCGCTATTTCATCCCGTGTCAGTAATCTTTCGGGATTTTGCATCATAAAATGCAGCAGGTTAAACTCTTTTGGTGTCAGATTAATGGTTACTCCTTCTCTGTAGACAACCTTGGTTCGTTTGTCTAAAACAAGATTATTATAAACAATTTGAGCACCTTCTTCAGCAGCATTGATTGTGTCATTTTTGCGCTGGAGCAAAGCCTTTACCCTGGCATAAAGTTCGCGTATTTCAAAAGGTTTTACAAGATAATCATCTGCACCGGCATCAAAACCTTCAATTTTTTCATCGATAGTTCCCAATGCGGTCAGCATAATTATGGGGATTTTTTTTCCGGAATGGCGGATTTTTTTACAGAAAGTAATTCCATCCATTCCACCCAGCATAATATCCGTTATAATCAGTTCAAAGTCAATTTTTTCTAAAAGCACAAGTCCTTCCTCTGCTTCTTCTGCAATATATACCTGATATCCCTGACTTTCTAATCCCCGTTTAAGCAATGCAGAAACACGGCTGTTATCTTCCACTATCAACATCTTCATCTGTAGGCCTTCATTTTTAAATTCAATTCAAATTTACGATAATATTTCTCTTTCTAAAAGGCTGGTATAAACCCGGCAATTGGCAAATCTTCAAAACAAAACTGATTATCAATCATTTAAACTCAAAACAAAGCTTTTTCTAATAACATTCTATAGCCTTTCTAATACTTTTCTAATACCCGTAAAGCCATGCTGAATCTACCTTTGTCCTGTCAAAAACAAGTAGTAATTGCTACTAAACAAAATGTAAATTTTAACTCAACATGAAAACAGGTTATTTAAAAATTGGGATATGCACCGCGTTGTTAACCGGAGCAATACATACCGTAAGTGCCCAAAAAAAGAACGATTTTGGAAACCCTACATTAACGCATTATCTCAACGACGAAAAAACGCGCTCAATCTCTTTTAGCGGTTATGCCGAATTATGGGCACGTTATGCAGAACTTAATCCGGGAAGTCTTGTAAACGGTGAACAGGTGAATAGTATTTCGGATTTATCTTTACGAAGAGTCCGCGTAAAAATGGCCTATCAGCCTACAGAGAATTTTACGTTTGTATTGCAGGGTGGTTTAACAAATGTAAACGTAGCTTCTAAAACAACACCTACATTTGAACTTTTAGATGCTTACGCCGAATATAAATTTAATGATATCATTTCAGCCGGTGCAGGACGATCTACATGGAGAGGATTATCGAGATTTACTACAGGGCCTTTGAACACATTATTATACGATTTGCCGTCTTATGCCACGGGAAATGCAGGTATATCTGACGAAACTGTACGGGAACTGAGTGTTTATGCAAAAGGGCAAATAGGCAAGTTAGATTATCGTTTGGTGATTGCAGATCCTTATACCAATGTCAGCACTGATCCGCAGTATAATGTGGCGACATTTAGTAAAACGCATCCGAACAAAGATTATTCAGGTTATTTTAAATATGAGTTTTTTGAATCCGAAAATAATTCATCTCCATTTCATTCCGGAACGTATAGCGGTAAAAAGAAAGTACTTGCTTTAGGAGCGGGATTCGAATACATGCACAATGCATTATGGCACTTAGACGAAACAAAGACTACCATTAATGACGATGAGAAAAGCTTTGCTGTTGACGTTTTCTATGATACGCCAATCAACAAAGAACGCGGTACCTCTTTTAGTGCTTATGCCATGGCTATGAATAATAATTATGGTCCTAACTATGTGCGTTATTCCGGTGTGAGCAATCCTGCAAGTGGCGTAAATACTTCTCAAAGCAGTCTTAACGGTGCCGGTAATAACTCACCTGTGATAGGAACCGGTAATACGTATTATGTACAAATTGGCGGTACGCTACCCTACTTCAACAAAGACAAAAGCAATGTGCAGTTACAGCCGGCGGCAAGTGTCATGCTTTCTGATCTCGACGGACTTCACGATAAGGCTTTGACTTATGACGCGGGTGTATCATTATTAATGAACGGTATGTCATCAAGGCTGACGGTTGATGCTCAGAATCGTCCAATCTATGCTTTAAATAATGTTGGTCAGGCCGATGTATCAGACCGAAAATGGCAGTTTGTTCTAAAATACAGAATCGACTTTAATTAAAATCTATTATTATGAAACGAAGAAATTTTATTATTACATCAGCCAGTGCAGGAGCACTTGCGCTTGTGGGGGAAAATGTATTGGCAAAACCTGTAAATGAAACAGCCTCGAAAACTAAAACAGTTTATTTTCACTATCTGTTATTTTGGCTTAAGCCTGAACTTACACTGGCTCAGGTAAAGGATTTTCAGAACTTTTTTGAAGGCCTTAAAAAACTGCCTTACGTAAAAAATGTACGTTATGGCGGGCCTGCAAATTCTACTCCAAGGCCGGTCATGGACAATTCTTTTACTTATAATGCTTCGATGGAATTTGATTCTCTTGAAGATTTAGAAACCTACGGAAAGCTTGACGGACATCTTGCTTTAGTCGCAAAATACAAACCATTTTTTAATAAAATGATGGTTCACGATTCAGTATACAATCAATAAAAAAATAGTACTTTTAAATTAATATCAAAAATGAAAAATTTAGTAAAAGGATTTATCCTAATTTTGGCTATCATGTCAGTAAACAGCAATAACGCACAAGAACACAAAAAAGTTTCGGTAAAAGTTATGGAAAAAGAACCTGAAATTACTGCTTACCGTCTTATCAATAATCCTGACGGTACCTGTGCATTCGAAAAAGGTACTATTCCGTCCTTAAAACACATGAATACTGCCACATTCTGGTACAGCAATAAAACAGAAGAATGGGAAAAAAATGCACATCCGGCGCCAAGAAAACAATATGTAATAACCGTAAAAGGCAAAATCAGATTTAAAGTTTCTGACGGAAGCACTTTTATTATAGAGCCAGGTGTAGTATTACTTGCCGAAGATCTTAAAGGAAAAGGACATAGCTGGGATATGGTAGACAGCGATGTTTGGGAAAGACTATACATTCCGATTACTGAAAATTCAGATGATCTTTTTGTACCTGAATCGAAATAAGCTTAGATACTAATTTTAGTGTATCGATTTACGGATCCAACTAAAAATAGGTAGATCTAATAAAGGTTACAAAACCAAAATCCCATTTCGTTTATCTACACGAAATGGGATTTTTTTATGAATTTTACTTGTCTTAAATTGTTATTAAAACCCTGTAAGGTTTATGTTTAATGGCATACTGAAATGCTTTTCCTGTCTCTTGCAATGGGAATTCTTTCTCAACAAAAGTACCAAAAGGATAATCGGTAAAATGATCTTCAAAGAAATTTACTGCGTTGATAAAATCTTCATAATTATAATTGTGCATTCCTTTAATACTTAACAATTTCCGAATCATTACTTCCGGATTTATTTCGATATTTTCAGTTGGCGTTACGGCACCTATCCAGATATGCTGTGCTCCAGTTGCACTAAACTGCAAACCTGTTTTTATGGCATCAACAGAACCGCTCATGTCTATGACAACATCAAATCCATTTTTATAAAATTTAGAAGTTATCGCGCTAAGTTCTTCAATAGGATTTAAACTATTGTAAACAGTATCAGCACCAAAAGATTTACTTTTTTCCAATCGTGTGTCATCAATATCGAGTATTGTAACAGTTGCCGCTTTTTTCTGTTTGGCAATCGCAGAAGCAATCAAACCCAAAACTCCGGCACCCAAAATCAACACATTTTTATTTTCGATCTGGTCAATTAAGCGATGAGCGGCCATTGCTGTAGCTCCCGCACAATTGATTATGGGAGCAAATTTCTCATCGACTGATAATGGCACTTTTAAAATTCCCGTTCCTTTTTTTAAAACACAATGCGTACCTAATCCTCCGTTGAATTTTTCTTTCTCCGTAAACTGAACATGACCGTATTTAAATAAACTTGCCGACTTTTGAGGCATTTTATCTTTTACGAATTCATCACTTTCTGTTGCTGCAAATATGGTCCAGGTAATCAGATCGCCCGCTTTTAAGATATTTCCGTTTAAATCATAAAAAAGTTCGTTTTGTGCCAATTCCAGAATTTCTCCCACAATTTCATGCCCCAAAACAATTGGCGAAGGTTCTTTTCGCCTTCCTGTAAAGGTGTGCAGATCGCTGCCGCACAAAGTCGTATATTTATTTTTTACTAAAATTTCGCCTTTTTGTAAGGTTGGCAAAGCCGTATATTCGGGAAGAATGCTGCCGTTTTTTTCATTAAACAGCATAACGCATGAACTACACATTTTTCTTTAATTTATTTGAGTTATCGATGATAAAATCGGGTCCTTGTCTTTCTTTACTGTCTCTCAACAGTATATCTTCATTAAACTTGTAACTAATGCTGATTTGTTTTTTAGTCACATTTAAAATAAAATATCCGTGAGCTGCAACATCATTATATACCATATGCGGATTAAGCTTGTACAACAATTTGCTCTTTTTTGCGATTTGCTCGCTGGTAAGACGATCATCATTTTTTGATGTTATAGACGGAGTCAAAAATTCCCAGGCAACAAGCTTATTCTTAGTTGATGCATCCGGTGAATTCAATTCTAAAACATGACTCTGGTGATGATCTCCGGTTAAGATAATAGGTGGATTTTTTAAACCTTCAAAAACTTCAATCAATTGATCTCTCTGATACGGATATCCTGTCCACCAGTCTTCTTCTTTTATACTTTCCTCTTTTTTGCTTTTATATCCGGTAAACATGACCTGATTGACAAGGAAATTCCATCTGGCATCACTCTCTTTTAATTCCTCTGATAAATGATCAAACTGCTTTTTTGAAATCATTTTTCTCTGCGTACTCAATTTCTGAGGATCATTACTCAAAAGCTGTTTGTCTCTTCCGTCCAGTCGTTCTTCGAGGAAAAAGAAATTTGCATCTTTTCCTATTTTTATCGAACGGATCATTTCGCTGGTCGACTTGGCTCTTACCGGCATCCATTCAAAATAAGCCTGTACTGCCGCCGCACTTCTGTCACTCCAGCTTCCTTCGTTGCTCTGATGATTTTTAGCTCCGCCGAAATAAGCATTATTGGCCAGTTCGTGATCGTCCCAAATACAAATAAAAGATTTGGTTCTGTGCGCCTTTTGAAGCTCTTTGTCTTTACGATAAAGCGCATATCTTTTTCTGTAATCGGTTAAGGAAATAAGTTCATGAAGCGGATCGTTCAGTCGGTTGCTTTCTTCCAGAAATTCTTTGTTGCAATATTGTCCTGTACCGTATTCATAAATATAATCGCCTAAATGAAATACATAATCAATCTCGGGATTGTCAGCAATATGGCGGAACGATGTAAAATAACCGTCTTCGTAATTGTTACAGCTGATCACCGCAATCTTCAGCGCATTTAAAAGCGAAATTGGCAAGGTTTTACAAATTCCAATATCAGAAATTGTTTCCTTGTATATAAACCTGTAAAAGTAAACCGCATTACTTTCAAGTCCTGCTACATCAACTTTTACCGTATAATCTCTTTCCTGAGATGTTGTGATTAAGCCTCTCTTAATTATATTTTTAAAAGCTGCATCATTGGCAACCTGCCATTCGACATTGCATTCTCCCGAGTTTACCACATTAATATGAGTCCATATTATTACAGCATCAATTGTTGGGTCTCCTGAAGCCACACCATGAATAAAATATTTGTTTTCATGATGCGCAAATATTGAAAATACTTTTACAGGAAATAGCAGCGGAATCATCCCGAGCATGGATCTTTTTACAAAGTTTCTTCTGTTCATCTTATTTTATATAAAGCACAATAGTACTACTTGAATGTTAACTGTATGTTTACTAATTATTAAAAACAACCCGTTGGATGATGTCATTAAGTTAAAGCTTAGAAAAAAAATAATCTCGCAAAGGCGCTAAGACGCAAAGTTCAAACACAATATTATCATTACGGTCCCGAAGCCCCGAAGAGAAATCCTCACGAGAAGCTCGACAAAGATTGGATTTGCGTAGCAAAGCTATGTTCCTATGTGTTTAATTAAATTTTTATGGGTTGTAATAAACAAGTTAAAATCTGTAGCTCGCTCCCACTTTTCCTCGGATTCCATAATACTCAACTTGTTCAGGCCTTGAAGATATACCGTGATAATAGCGCAATTCCTGATTGTTAAGGTTATTTAGATCTATGAAAAAAGTAATATTTTTAGATGTTGTATAAGATAAATTCATATCCAGATGAAAATCCTTATCCTGATACCTGTCAGCTCCTTTGTTATCGCGTACTTCTACTAAAAAAGCTTCACGGTAATTAGCGGCTAATCTCGCTGCAAAACCTTTGTACTCATATATAAGTGAGGCATTAAAAATATTGGGTGACTGGTTCATTAATCCAATTTTCTCGTCTCCTCTATCAGATAAAGTAGTCTCCGATTTTGTAAAAGTATAATTGGCTTTCAAACTAAAATCACTCAAGAAACCAGGCAGTTCAGTAAATTTCTTATTGAAACCAATTTCAATTCCGTATAAAAATGCATTATCAGAATTTAAAGGTCTCGACACTTTATACAAATCTGTTGCTCCGCCTACGGTTCTCATTTCGTCATTTGTCGATGTATAAATTAAATCTTTCAGGTCTTTATAAAAAACACTTCCGGTTACATAATCGTTTTTGTTCAGGTAATAGGAACCCACCAAATCATAGTTCCACGAAAATGTTGGTTTCAAATCAATGTTTCCTTCTACAACCGTAAGATTATCAGGGTTAACCCTTGTACTCGGACTCAGTTCATTAAAAGCCGGACGGGCAAAAGTTCTGGTAATTGCCGCTCTCAAATCCAGCTTTTTTGATGGTTTGTAAATAAGATGCGCCATGGGCAAAAATGCACCGTAATTCTTGTTGCCGTAAACTGCTGTAACAACTTTAGTAATATCATTAAACTCGTAACTTTTTGCATTTACAACTGTGTTTTCGTAACGAATTCCTCCCACAAAACGCAAATCGTCGCTAATATCCCATTCTGCGGATCCGTAACCTGCCCACACTTTTTCTGTAGCATCATAGTTACCGGTTGCATAACTCGAGTTCGTCGCATCCTGATAATTGTATTTAAGATATTGTGCGATCTTCGGATTCCCCATCGGATCGATAAAAGAACGTTCTGTTGGATAATTGAACTTTAAATTGTCATAGGTATTATTCAATTCCGGAAACCAATTGTTGGAAGGAAAAGCTTCGCGCTCCCAATTGTTTAAATATGCTTTTGGTGCTTTTGTATCGTAAATCCAGGTAATATAACGGTAATCGTAGGTACTGGTTTTATTTCTAAATTTCCCTCCAAATTTGAATTTCAGGTTTTCTTTAGCAGCATAATTAAAGTCTACAGCTGCCACCTGATCTTTTTCTTCGACATTACGAATAGAAGTTACATATCGGTCTAAATAATAATTATCAGCATTATAAGGTGTTGTACTATTGAAATGAGGCTGAATATTATTAGCCGGATCCCCAACATAACCTTGTGGTCCGTCGCCTTGTAAAAATTTATAATTCGTTCCGTCTACTTTTACCAGATTATCATATTTTACGGTTTGTATCCAGTTACCGTAATAATACCCCCTGTCGTTTTTCGTTGCAGATGACGGGCCATTGTATCCTGCCCATGAAGTATAAGCCGCAACCTTGGCATTCATCTTCAATTTATCGGTTATCTTGCTTTCATAACCAAATTCTCCACCGTAGTTTTTAAACAAATAATCTACTGTACTCCAACGCAATACGGCATTACTTGTCGTTTTATTAAAGTAGTGCATAGTCTTACGATTTTGTTCTTCATCTAAAAACTGACTGTAATATCCGCGTGCATAAATTTTGTTTCTGTCATTAAAACGAAAATCTGTTGCGGCATTCACTCCCGTATTGGTTCGTACTCCCTGATAATTTCGAACATCTAGCGTGTTTACATTGTGCAGTGCATTTCCGTAAACTACCTCATAATCATCTGTTGAATAACTGCGTGAATTATAATTGCTCATCACTAAAAAGCCGAATTTTTTATTAAAAAATCGATTCCCATATAAAACAGTACTATTGTATTTGAATTTATCTTCGGCACGAAGATTAAACGGAATGGCCATAGTTACCCTAAAAGTTTCTTTTTTAGGCGAAAATTTCGGAATATAATTGATCGTTCCTCCAATAGCATCTCCTTCATATTCAGGAGTAATCGCTTTAATTACCTGAATATATTCTAAAAATTCCGTTGGCAGCAAATCCATAGGTACAGTACGATTACCCAACAAATCACCGGAGGTCTTGGCAGATGGCATACGGTCGCCGTTGATAGTCGCTGAACTCCATTGCGAAGGCGTTCCTCTTACTGTTACATATCTTCCTTCACCCTGATCCCTGTCGATACTCACACCCGGAATTCTCTGTACCGCTTCGGCAGCACTGATATCGGGCATTTTTCCCATGGCATCTGCGCTTATAACATCCATAATCGCGTTAGCTTTTTGGCGCATGTCCATTGCTTTTCTTTCACCACTACTATAATATTCTAAAACTACTTCGTCCAGTTTCTCTTCCTGACCTGCCAGAACAATAGTTCCTAAATCAATATCCTTGTTCGAAACAGTAACTACAATAGTATTTGAAGTATAATTATGACTTGAAATTTCTAAATGATATTGTCCCGCTTTTAGTCTAAAAGAGAAATTACCATTTTTATCTGTGTTAATTGTTTTAGATTGTTCTATAACTAAAATAGAAGCCGGATGTAAAGGTCCGGATTCACTTGTAATTTTACCTTTTACCTCTTGGGCGTAAGATGCAGTAAAAAATAATGCTGCGACGATGTAGAGTAATGATTTCATCAATTTGTTATTATAATTTATTTTTTGTTTCAGAAAATTTGTGCCTATTTAATTTTTGTTACCGTTTTTAGTTTTCGCCTTATGTTAAGCCAACATTATTTTTAGTGTTGTCCTGCACGCCAGATCTGCCAAATAGAAGTAATTCCATTTTTTTATCTATTTTTACAGCGCAATATTACTACACAATTGTTTACTATATGTAAACATAATGTGAAGTAATGTTTATTATTAAACATTGTATACAAATACTAAACATGGAAGGAGCCATTTTACTCGAAATCAGTAAAAGAATAAAACAATACCGTCTGGAAAAGAGCTTTACTGTTCAGGAACTTGCTGATTTAAGTGACGTGAGCAAAGGGATGATTTCGCAGATAGAAAACGGACGAAGTATTCCTTCCTTAAGTGTACTATTAGGAATCGTGTCGGCATTACAGGTTAATCTGAGTGACTTTTTTAAGGATATCAGCCCTGAAGAAGAAATGATTTTGATTAAAAGAAAAGGTGATTACGAGTACTTCCAGAAAGAAGGATCAAATGGTTTTTCGTATGAAAGGTTTTTAACCCGAAGCATTAAGAATTCAACTGTTGACATCGTTTTTTTAACGCTGGAACCTAACAGTTTCAGAGAACAGGTAAGTACTGATGCGTTTGAGTATAAATATATTCTTTCAGGAGAAGTTGATTATATAATAGGAAATGAAACGTATACCCTCAAAGAAGGTGACTCTCTTTTTTTTGACGGAAGAATAATGCATGTTCCCATTAATAAAGGCAAAAAACCAGCCAGAATGCTGATTATTTATTTCTTTGACAATTAGCATTATACATTTTAACTCGTGCATTTTACTGCAAAAATGATTATTTTGAATTGTAAAGTAATTTTAGGACTTTTACAATTGTTTTACTTATAGTAAATTTTATGGAAGATTATCTTATTGGCTTAGGAAAAAGAATTAAGGAGATTCGTAAAAAGAATAACCTCACTATAAACACTGTTGCTACAGATGCCGATGTGAGTAATGGCCTTATTTCGCGAATCGAAAACGGACGAACGATACCTTCGCTTCCTGTTCTTTTGCACATTATACAAGCGCTTGGAATTGAAGTTTCTGATTTTTTTAACGGTTTGCCTAAATCCGATAAAAGTAATTTTATAATTTCCAGAAAAGAAGACAATGCAGTAATTGAAAAAGAAGATGAAGCAAAGGGGTTTGCTTATCAGTCTATTTTTGGTAAACAATTATCGTCTGTTGCTTTTGAAGCTGTTTTACTGGAAGTCCAGCCAGGTTCTGAGCGAGGAAAAGTAGAAACGGATGCTTATGAGTTTAAATATATTTTAAGCGGCGAATGCTGGTATATCATCGGGCAGGAAGAAGTTTTACTAAAAGAAGGAGATTCTATATTTTTTGACGGAAGGATTCCGCACGTTCCGGTAAATAAAGGAAATGTACCATCAAAAATGCTGGTTCTTTATTTCTTTCTGGCTAAAAATGAATAAACCCGCCATTTTTCGGACGGGTTCTACAACTGCTGTTTTCTACTGAAATAAAATACTTTCAATCTCCATTACATTATTCAAAATATAATCCGGATTGGCGACCTGAAGCTGCTCTCTGTTCTGGGCTCCGCTAAGAACTCCGACAGTTATGGCGCATCCTGAATTTTTACCTTCCATAATATCAATTTCAGAATCACCGGCTTTCAAAACCTGAGCAGGATCTGTAATCCCAAACCTCGCCATTGCCATCTGAATCATATCAGGATTAGGTCTTCCGTTTACAACATCATCAGAGGTAATCAAAGCATCTATTTGGTTACCCACTTTCCAGTTTAATTTTTCAAGTAACTTATTGGCCGTTTTAGAATCATAACCTGTATTGAGTACGATTTTAATATCATGCTTTCTTAAGGTATCAAAAAAGCCCTGCATTCCGTCAAACGTCGATATTTGAGCTTCGTCATAGGCCGTTTCTAAAGTAATTTTAAAATTACCAAAGGCTTTGTCTGCAATCGTTGCAATGTCAATATCAGTTGTACAGGCTGTCAAAACATCTGTTATGGCTTTATGCTTTTCCTTACCCGCACCATGTTGTAATACTTCATCAAGGGAAATCGAAAATCCTTCCTGATTAATCACCTTCTGAACGGTTTTATACACAAGATTGTTCTCGTTTACGGTAGTTCCCGCCATATCAAAAACTACTAGTTTAATATCTGTCATCTATTTTAAATTAAATATATTTTTAATGTTTTCTTTTGAAAATCCTGCACTTCCTGTCATTCCTTTCCCTCCTATTCCTGTTATGATGTGAATGTTTTCATCAACAGTATGCTGAAAAATATCATTTTCTTTGCATTGCGAATACATGCCGTACCAACGATTTTGAATTTCGAATGTTGGGAGATTAAATATCTTTTTAGCTTCGGCAATCATAAAATCATCCACTTCCATTTTCAGATCAAATCCCAGATCGTCTATATTCACTGCATCTGCATATTCGTGCGAATCGCCTATAATAACAGAACCGTCTGTTGCCTGCTTGAATAAAATATGAACACCCCATTTTTTTTCGAAACTATTTGGATCTTCTTTTGCTTTAATTGCTGTAAAAGACGGGCATTCATAAAAAGCCTCATAACGTCTTATCGATAATCCCGTTAATATAGAACCTTTGAGTTCATAACCTGGCTGTGGTTTGGTTTGAAGCATTTGCAGCTTTGTAACTTCAAGATCACTTTTTGCAAAGATATCGGGATACAATGTTTTGAATTCTGAACCACAGCACAAGATCACTTTTGAAGCTTTATAAATCTCTCCGCTCGCTGTTACCACTGTGGTTTCTTCTGAAGATGCATCACAATTAAGCACTTTTGTATTGCCAAAATAATCTAAACCCTTCTCCTTTATCAAAAAATCCAATAAGCGGTTGATCATTATTCGTGGCTCCACTGTTACTTCATCAGGAAAAAATAGTCCGGCTTTGACATAATCATTTCTAAGTCCAGGATATTTTTCAAGACACTGCTCTTTTGTAAGCAAATGAGATTCGTAACTATTGTGTTTATTTATAATACTCAGCTCTTCTATAAGCTGTACTTCTTCATCATTTGAAGCAAAATAAACGGAACCATTTTTTCGCACAGAAATATCAAACCGACTCTGGATATCATCATAAATTCTAAGGCTCTCGCGTCCGTAATTCTGCCATTTGGTATCCATTCCGGAGGGAACTACCTGACCAAAATTACGTACCGTTGCACTTATAGGCTGCTTGTCTTTTTCTATTACAGCTACCTTCAATCCTGCTTCAAGTGCATGATAAGCGTGGAAAGCACCCAACGCGCCTCCGCCAATAACAATTAAATCGTATTTAATATTCATTATTATTTTAATATAAGATTATGAACAAAGTATCACTTCTGCTTTAAGTTTTTTTTGAGCAAAACGTCGGTTAAAATACCACATAGAAAAAAGTGCCAGCATCCCTATTACAACAGCAGACGTTATGTTTAAGGATATAAAAAAGTCACTCCAGCTTTGGTTAAAACCTGTAATTTCTTTAAGTACAAGAACCACAACACTACCTAAATAACCAAACGCATCTGCAATGTAAAATAAGAAACCAACATTGCCCTTAAAGCTCAACAGCGCCACCAAACGCTCAAAAATCAGGCAGTGAAATAAAATATAAGGCAGATAAACACCAATACCGCTGGCAATCATCCAGTACACCGGAGACATTAAATGATTTTTGAACATAACCGTTGAAATCAAAACCATAACAGATCCTAAAACCGTTAGTCCCATGCCAATATTATAAGCTTTTTTGTTTTTACGTATTAAAGTACCTGCTGCGGCTATCAGCAAAACAGCTATTGCAACGGGAATTTCTGTTAAGGTGATAATTTTTGGAGTTCCTGAATATCCCTGGTCCGCCCAAAATTCAACAATAAAATTATCCCTAAAATCACGCACAATCGTTAGTACTACATAAACAGCTACCAATCCGAAATAACCTACCCAGTTTGCTTTTATAAAATCTTTTCGTTCATTTTTATACATGGGCTGTCTTTCAGAACGTTCTATAATATCACTTTCGCTGGGACCTTTAGAATAATTGAGCACCACTACAGAAAGTAAAAAAAGAGGAAAGAAAATCAGACCGGTAAAAAACGGCATATTATATTCGCTCACATTAAAATCACGCATTAACAAAAGTCCCACTGTTTTTACCAATCCTGTAGAGAATATAAAAGTGGCGCTAAGGGCGGCAGCAAGAAGTTCTGTGTTTTTTCTTCCTTCGATATAAGAGAAAACAATTCCGAAAACCATTCCAAGCGGCAATCCATTAAAGAAAAGCGCAACAACTTTCAATTTTGGCGGTACAATGGCAAACAATCCCAGCATAACCAAACTAAAAGTAATAAAACAGACCAGCCACAAAGCTCGCTTTTCTTTTTTCATTTCAGAAATCACTTTGATTCCCACAAATTTCGAAACCATATATCCCAATACCTGACTTATAACCAAGATGATTTTTGCATTCAGTCCAAAACCCAAAGAAAGATCATTGTACTGTCCCGCCAAAAATGACTTACGAATGGCATACATTCCTGTATAACATAAAAAGACAGCTGCAATAATTAAGGCGGTTGACATTTTTTTACTATTTGTAAATTTATTTACTTTTTCTCGCATGATTAATCCGTTTTTACAAGTACAAAAGTAGCATTCAAAACAGTGATTAATATTAAGCAAAAGTAAACTAATTATTAAATTATTTACAAATAGTAAACATTTTATTTTCTCCAAAGCTCTGACTTGGCGTATTAAAACACTATTTCAATAGCTTAAACTACCATAATACAAGAACCTAAGCATTCAGCTTATAAGCAACAAATAATTTTGAAGAAAGTAAAATAAAGGATGTTTCATCAGAATATACAAATGTTACAAATAGTAAAATTTTAACATTAATAGTAAAAACGAATTATCCGTTAATAAAGAAAGCCGGCATAAAGCCGGCTCCCAATAAAAAAACAATAAACACAATTCTATAAGCTCCATTTGATTCCCATTTGGCCTCTTATTCCATAAAACTCAACTTGTTTTGGTCGGCTGTCATCACCATAATAATATTCCAATTTGTCATTAAGAAGATTATTCGCTTCGGCAAAAATGGTAAAGTGATCCGATATTTTAAAGGTAAGGTTGGCATCCAGCGCAGAGTACGCACCATAATATACATCATCTCTCTTTAGTCCGCTTGTACCATGCTCTGTAATATATTTTGATTTGAAGTTGTAAGCAGCTCTCACATTTACTCTTCCTTTTTCATAATACAACTGAAGGTTCGCCAAATGATCACCTTGTCTTGGAAGACTTGTAGTTCCTGCTCTTCCCGGAATAGTCATTTTAGATTTTGTAAAAGTATAGTTGGCCTGAAATCCAAAACCACTAAGAAAACCCGGAAGGAAATCAAATTTCTTGTTTCCGCTTACTTCAGCTCCAAAAAGCCATGCATTATCACCATTCATAGGCTGTGAAATCTCTACTCCGGTATGTCCGTTGATATCACCTTGTTTGGTATCCATAAAAATGGGATCGGTAATCACCTTATAAAACAATCCTGCAGATACTACATCAAGTCTTCCAAAATAATGTTCTCCCATTACATCGAAATTATAAGAATAGGTAGGATTTACGTTTGGATTTCCACCATCATACTCATTATCTGCCGCCAAATAGGTTCCTCCCGGTGCCAGATATCCAAAATCAGGTCTTGTAAAAGTTCTTGTAGCCGCCAGTCGAAGATTTGTATTTTCTTCCGGAGTATATTTTAAATGCAGCATTGGCAAAAGAGAAAGGTAACTTTTTGTCTTTGTAACTTTCGAAAGTACTCCATCAGGGTTTTCAGGTGTTACATCAAATTGATAACCGCTTACTTTTGTATTGGTGTTCGTTGCTCTCAAACCTCCAAGAAACGTTAGTTTATCACTAATTTTATAAGTTGCCATTCCGTAAGCAGAGGCATGAGTTTCATCTACATTAAAATTACGCCCTAATCCTCCTCCGTTTTCAAGTATTTCAGAATCAGATTCAGAAAGTGTCAGATTTCCGTTAGAGAAATTGTCCTTATAAAACTGATTCATTCCGGTTGGCGAAAGTACCGCTCCAAAACTATTTCCAATATTGGTGTTCAGCTCTTTTAAATAATCAGTACGCCCCGGCTGTAATATATTGTACTGACCGTAATCTGATAATTTTGGCACTGCAGCGGCTCCCGTCCAATTGTAAAATTCATCAGAAAAAGTAGCGATTCTGTCTTTGTCTAAAAATTTACCTCCTACTTTTAATTTCAGATTTTCATTTACATCAAATTCATAATTTACTGCAGCCACAATATTGTCTCTTTCCTTTACGCCTACTTTATAAAGTTCCAGCGTCGTAAAGTTCATCAAATTAGCACTGTCCTGGAAATTAGAATTAGACAAATAACCAAACATATTATCCGGATTCATATATCCTCCGTCAGAATCCCAATAGGCTCTTGGCCCATTTCCTTTATTCTGAATATACGCCGGATCGAATCCAACGCCATCTTGTTTAAAAAATACTGAATAGTAACTGTTATTTTGTTTATCAGGAACATTGCCATAATAAAACTGAGTACTGTAAGTGGCCAGACTCCAGGTAAAAACACCTTTATTCCCAATGTGTTTTCCTCCCACTTCTCCACCGTAAAAATCAAAATTCAATTCATTGTAAATATTCTGAAGTTCGATTCTTCCTGTATTTGTTGCAGTATTAAATTTATCAAATCGTATACGGTGTTTAAAATGAGTTTCCTCATCAAGGAGTTTTCCGTAGTTTAATTTTACATAAAACTTATTTCTTTCATTCGGATTAAATTCAAATCCACCATTAAAACCCGTTGTTTTTCTTACTCCTGTATAATCTCTTAATTCTAAACGATACACACCTTCGTCTCCAGATCTTCTTGCTTCAAAATTGTCCGAAGCCCAGTTTCTGTTCCACTGAGAGAAATTCACGATATAACCAAATTTTCCGTTTTTAGACTTATCACCCACTAAAACCGATCCGCTGTAAACGCCTTTGTCAGATTTTGCATTGTATCCCAATCCAAGAGAGGCATCTACAGTAAATTTAGACGGAGCCGTTTTAGTTACAAAGTTCACACTTCCGCCCAAAGCATCACCGTCAATATCCGGCGTAAGCGCTTTTGAAACCTCCACATAACCAATCATTTCAGTAGGAAAAAAATCAAAAGCCGTAGCTCTGCTCGCTCCTTCATCAGCCGCAGTTGGAATTCTGTTTCCATTCATAGTGGTAGAACTCCATTCAGCAGGCAAACCTCTAACCGCTACATAACGGCCTTCTCCCTGATCTCTTTCGATAGAAACACCCGGAACACGCTGTACTGCCTCTGCAGCATTTCTGTCCGGAAGTTTTCCAATACCATCCGCTGCAATAACATTCACTAAATTAATTGCATTTTTCTGGATATTTAATGCTTTTGCTTCACTTAGTCTTCTTGAATTTTCTTTTACCACTACTTCATCCAGGTCATTTGATGAAGCTGATAATAATATAGCCGGAATAACCGTAACTTTCCCCGGCTCTATTGTTATCCTCTGCGTATTTTTTTGATACCCCACATAAGTAACACTTATTTCATAAGTACCGCCGTCGACTCCGGTAAAATTATAACTTCCTTCAAAATCTGTCGATGCACTTTTTTGAGTCCCATTCAACTGTACAATCGCTCCCGGAAGCGGAAATGCACCATCAAAAACCTTCCCTTTAATAGCGCCTTTTTGTCCTGCTGCTGTCAGCGAAACCAATAAGAAAACCACATAAATCAAAAACCTATTTTTTTCCATTTCAGTTAAATTATTAATATTAGTAAATATTTCAGTGCAAAAATGAACATAAATTGACATATAGTAAACTTTTAGATTTTAAGAAATTCTTAACAGACGATTATTGTTACGTAAGTTTAATGTTAACAACCAACGGAATCACCAGCAAAAGCCGGTAATTTTAGAATTTGTCAAAAAAAGGCAATAGTTACAAATAGTAATAATTTCTGCTTGAAGTAAAAGACCATTTTTGATTCTATCGAAATTTTATAATATAAAAAGTAAATCTTCTGCTCTTTCAAATTCAACAATTGAAAACTTTCAAATCACAATTCCATATCTGCATCAAAATTGATTTATAGCCAGTTTAAGCCTTAAAAAAATGACTTTACACAAATTCAAAACATTTATGATAGAATTTGAAAGACCATTTTAGACCTCCCGTTTAACTTCGCTTTATAAATATTCGAAAAACAAAAAGAATACAGATATAAACGAATTAACTATGAAAAAAACCTTCAATCTATTTCTAGTCCTCTCCACTATTACTTATAACACTTTTGCAAAGCCTGTTCAAAATGATGATCCGTCTTTGCTTTGGTTTAAAAAAACCACAGAGGTTATTCAATTTCAACTCAACAAAGCAGCGCAAACTTATAAGCCCGGTAAAAATCCGCGTTCTGTAAATCCCGACGGAACAGTAAGATTAGCTGGTTTAACAGATTGGACAACGGGTTTCTTTCCCGGAAGTCTTTGGTACGGTTACGAACTTACAGGTGACAAAGTACTGGCTGATGAAGCTAAAAAATTCACGCTTGCACTGGATTCTATCAGAAATATAAAAAACACTCACGATGTAGGTTTTATGTTGTATTGTTCTTACGGAAATGCGTACAGAATCACCGGCGATAAAATCTATCTTCCGGTACTGGCGGATGGTGCTGCAAACCTTTATGCGCGTTTTAGCCCAACTGTTGGTGCAATTCGCTCCTGGGACTTTGCCTGGCTGCATTATCCGGTAATTATAGACAATATGATGAATCTGGAATATTTATATTGGAGTGCCAATCAGTTTAATAAACCTGAATATACAAATGCTGCGAGTACTCATGCATTTACTACGATGAAGAATCATTTTAGAAAAGATTATAGTTCTTACCACTTAGTAGATTATGATGCAAAAACAGGTAAAGTATTGAGTAAAAAAACACATCAGGGCGTTACAGATGAATCGGCTTGGGCGCGCGGACAAGCCTGGGGATTGTACGGATATACGATGTGTTATGCCAATACCAAAAACCCAAAGTTTTTACAGCAGGCAGAACATATTGCTTCTTTTATCATGAACCATCCCCGTATGCCAAAAGATAAAGTACCGGTTTGGGACTTTGATGTACACAATGCAATGGATACTGCAGAGCTTGCCCCAAGAGACGCTTCGGCTGCTGCTGTTATAGCATCTGCTCTGCTCGATTTAAGCACGCAGGTAAAAGATGGAAAAAAATATGCAGATTATGCAGAGGATATTTTAAAATCATTATCATCAGATGCTTATTTGGCGAAACCGGGCGAAAATAGTTATTTCTTATTAAAACACAGCGTTGGAGCATTTTTATACAATTCAGAAATTGATACACCGCTGGATTATGCTGATTATTATTATCTGGAAGCACTGAAAAGATATGCTGCAATCAAAAAAATTCAGATATAAAGACCCTTTTTAATCAATTGAAAAATTAACGCACTAATAAACAACGTAAGAAGTTATTTTTGATCTCTAAAAGATCCTCTGGACAGCTTCTTATTTATTAAATAAAACCAATGATAAACTTAAAAAAAACCACCGCGCTATTTTTTATGCTGCTAAATATTTGTTTTAGCAATGCACAGAAAACTGCAATAAATAAAGAAAGTTTTGATGCTGTAAACCTTAATTATCCGGGTTTAGAAAAAGTACATCAGCTTTTTAACGAAGCCAAATACAATGATGCGGCAAAAGAACTGCTGACTTATTACCGCAATCGCAAAACCGTAAGGCATCCTGATTTTAATATAGGCGACGAAGCACGATCTAGAGGAAAAGAGATAGGAAAAGCCAATCAGGAAAAAGCAGACAATGCCCTATTGCATAAATTTCAACCACATAAAGGATATGGCTTTTTTGATTATGGAGCCGACATCAACTGGGATCTCTGGCCGATAAAAGACAATGAAATCCGATGGCAGCTTCACCGTGTAACGTGGTGGCATTCTATGGCATTAGCCTATAGAAGCAGCGGTGATGAAAAATATGCTAAAGAGTGGGTGCTGCAGTTTAGAGACTGGGAAAAGAAAAACTACTTAGGACGTTCTGCTGAAAATGATGGTATCGCCTGGCGTCCGCTGGAAGTATCAGAACGTATACAAAGTTATCCGGCTATATTTAATTTGTTTGTAGTATCGCCCAACTTTACACCAGCATTTTTGATGGAATTTTTAAACAGTTTCAACAAACAAACCGATTATATTCCGCAGCATTACAGTAAAGAAGGCAATCATTTATTATTTGAAGCACAACGTGTTTTGGGTGCAGGAGCCTTTTTTCCGGAATTTAAACAAGCTGAACAATGGCGCAAAAGCGGTATCGAAATCCTTAACCGTGAAATCAAACTACAGGTATTTGCCGACGGAGTACAGTGGGAATTATCACCAACCTATCATGTAGGCTGTATCGAAATCTTTACTAAAGCATATAATGCTGCAAAGATGGCGGGATTAGAAAAGGAATTTCCAGAATCCTATATCAAAACCATTGAAAAAATGGTTTTAGTTACCGCCAATATCTCTTTTCCTAACTATAACTATCCTATGTTTGGTGATACCTGGGTTGTTGATAAAGCAGTAAGGATAAAACAATTTTCAAGCTGGTCAAAGATGTTTCCTAATGATGGGCTTATAGAATATTATGCTACAGAGGGAGCCACAGGAAAATTACCTGACTATCTTTCCAATGCATTTCCTAATGGAGGCTTATATACCTTTAGAAACGGATGGGAGAATAAGTCAACAATAATGGTTTTAAAAGCTGGTCCGCCTGCAGAGTTTCATGCACAGCCGGATAACGGAACTTTTGAACTTTGGGTAAAAGGGCGCAATTTTACACCAGATACAGGCTGTTATATATATAGTGGTGATGCCGAAGTGACCAAAATGAGAAACTGGTTTCGCCAGACAAGAGTACACAGCACATTGACACTGGATAATAAAGATATGGTTATTACCGAAGCCCGTCAAAACAAATGGAAAACCAGTAAAAACCTTGATGTTTTAACGTACACAAATCCTAGCTATAGCAATTTGAACCATCAAAGAAGCGTACTTTTTATCAACGGAAAATACTTTTTAATTATTGATAAAGCAATTGGTACAGCTACAGGAAACTTAGGCGTACATTTTCAGTTAAAAGAAGACAGCAAACCGGTTTTTGATAAAGCAAATAACAGTGTTTACACCACATACGAAGATGGAAATAATCTTTTGATTCAATCCTTAAACAGCGACAAAGTGGTATTAAACGAAGAAGAAGGAAAAGTTTCGTATTCTTATGCAAAAGAAATATCCAGACCGGCATTTGTGTTCGAAAAACCAAAAAACGACAACGCATCACAACAATTTATCAGTATCGTTTATCCGTATGATGGAAATAAGGCTCCGAAAATTACCATCAAACCAAACCCCGGCAATGATTTTGAGAAAGGAAATATTAGTTTAAACATCACAATTGACGGTAAAACTAATGCTGTTAAAACAACACTAGAACAATAAAAATCAAAATTTTAGCTGCGTTTTCTTTTCTTAATGAATATTAAGAGAAGAAAACGCAGTCATTAAAAATCCATTCGTTATTTATTTTTTTAATGTAAAACAATTATGAAAAAAAAAATCATACTTAAACTAACCTTAGTCGGTTTGGTAGTAACAGCAGGGATAGCATGTAGTAAGGAACAAAATGACAAGTTAGATCCAATTATAAAACCAGCTGTAAACGATACCATTCTCAACATAAATTACGAATCCGGAGAAGTTACCTCAGGAATTACAGGTATAACCGGCACTCATGCCACAGCAGCCGATGCCGTTTATATGACTTCACCCGGCCATACTGGCAAATACGCTATTGCACATAAAGTTACCCTTGGCGACAGCGGTTATTTTTCAAACGATGCTTACCGCAGTGAATCTGATGCTGTTTCTTTAGCAAAATATCATTATAACCCTGGAGACGAACATCGATACGAAGTCAGCATATTATTGAAAGACTGGCAGTCATGGAATAGTGCTAACCCTGCTTATGGCGATAATGTTTTTCAGTTAAAAATGTCTGATAATCAGTTGCTGCCTTTAAGAATTCTGACTAAACGTAATGCAATCGTTGCCAGAAATTATCAGTATCAGGATAATCTGGTTACTGATTTTCGTCCCTACATCAATCAATGGATTAAATTTCGTGTCGAAGTAAAATGGATGACGGATACTACGGGATATATGAAAATTTACGTTAAGCTTCCTGATCAGTCAGACTATAAACTAGTATTAGAACGCAATAACTTCGTGACATTCACAGGTAATCCCGCTAACGGTAATGTTGGTTATCTAAAATGGGGCGTGTATCGCGAAGCCGGAAAAGATGACAATGGCAATATAATTACCAGCGATAATGTTCTAACCCGTATTGCCTATCATGATGATATTCGAATCATCAGACTTCCATTAAAATAACTGTAAATAAGTTTACAAAACCATAAAAGCTTTATTCTGAGAACTTTGTAAAAGTTTCCAGGATAAAGCTTTCTGCATTCTTGTTGTTTCTTCTGTGTCGAAAAAACTTTGACAAAGTTCTACCCAAATAAAAAATCCGTTTAAATCAGTATTATCCGCGTTATCCGTGAGCCATTACGCCCAGCTTAACGCTTTACTCCATTTCTCTAAACAACTTACTATTACGCTCAAAAACTTAGTATCTTGCTTTCTTAGTGGCCAAACATACATTATTTTCTTTATCAATTCTGAACCATTTTTTCAAAATAAAAACCAATTTCAAAATTTAATTCCCATTACTTCAGGAATAAATCATCAACTCAATTTTAAAATTATAAGTTTTATCTGAATCTTAAAAAGAAATGGGTAAATCAGATTATTAAATCATATCAGAACCAAAGTATTTCAGTTAACATTTTGCTTCATTTCGCTTAATTCTTAATCAACGCACTATATTTTAAAATTGATTAGTAATTACAGGACTTCATCTGGAAAAATATTTTACAAAAACAACTCACAACCCTTATTTTTCCAGTGTTCATGGGATACGAAAACGTTGTATTAATCAAAATCAATAGCATTTTGGACGTATTCAAAACTGTCGTATATGCCCGATTTCTATATTTGTTTTAATTAAAACCAAAAAAAACATGACCAGACTAAAAGAAAAAAACCGACTCGAACAAAATCTATTATTATTTACCAGACGCAAAATTCCCCAGCCTCTTTCTCAAGTTAATTAATTGTTATAATTTTCTCCACGAACAGCAATTGAGTGATTGGCAAAATGAAACTAGTAAGTACATTCATCATAAGTACATTCATCATTTTATTCCGAAAGCAATTTCGAAATATCATTCAAATCCCTGCCGGAATCATTTGATAGACATCACCTGACCTTGCAGTAAAATAGTGGCTGATTTATTTGGCAAGACGAAAACTCAACTTAAATAACATCAATAGGAATTAAATCTCAAAGCTTATTCCGATTAAAAAAAAAATTATGAAAAGGACTCTATTTTTATTTTTGTTGCTGGCAACTTGTAAAGTGATGTACGGGCAGGATATTATTACCGTAAAAGGTGTAGTGACTGATGCCCAAAGCATGCCGCTGCCGGGAGCCACCGTTTCTGAAAAAGGAACCAAAAACAGCACCGTAACTTCTATAGACGGTGATTACCAAATCAAGGTAAAGCCTAATGCTACTTTGGTTTTCTCTTTTATGGGAACAAAATCAAGTGAACAAAAGGTCAATAACAAAACCCTTATCAATACAAAATTGCTTGATGACACGAATAATCTTAATGAGGTAGTTGTAGTAGGTTACGGTACCAAAACCAGAAAAGATCTTACCGGTGCAATATCTTCAGTAAAAGGTCAGGAATTATCGAAAATTCCGGTGCAAAACGTTGCTCAGGCTTTGCAAGGACGTATTGCAGGTATGCAGGTAACAATGTCTGACGGAACACCGGGAGCCCAGCCTTCACTTAGAATTCGAGGCGGAACTTCAATCACTCAAAGCAACGAACCTTTGTATGTGGTTGACGGTGTGGCGCAAACAGGCGGACTGGCTTTCCTGGATCCTATGGATATTGAATCTATAGATGTTCTAAAAGATGCAGCATCTACTTCTATTTATGGTGCCCAAGGTGCAAACGGAGTGGTTTTGGTAACTACCAAGCAAGCCAAAGGCGGGAAATTAACCATTAGCTATGATGCCTATGGCGGAATTAAAACACTGGCCAAAAAACTTCCGGTTTTGAATCCTTACCAATACACCCAATTATTATATGAATCGGCAACTGATGCTGCAAGACTGCAAAAATTCACCAATGTTTTTGGCGAGTACAGCGAACTTGAAGGGCTTTATAAAGACAGAAAAGGTATCGACTGGCAAGAGGAAGTTTTTGGAGATGCGGTAGAAAGTCAATATCATAAAATTAGTATTAGCGGAGGCGAAAATGACACTAAATACAATGCTTTTTATTCGGTCAATAATGATCAGGGAATTATGTTAGGAAGTGCTTCTGTAAAGAATATTGCAAAACTAAATGTCACTAATACAATCAGTAAAAAGTTTTCGGTTAATGCTATTGTCAATTACTCCAATCAAAAAGTAACAGGTTTGTCTACAGGCGATGGTGGAAATGCAAGATTAAGCATGCTGCAAAATGTATTGCAATACCGACCAACAATTGGAAAATTTGGATCTGATGAAGATCTTAAAACCTTATTTTTAGACCCATTAGACAATCTGGATTCACCAACATTACAAAGTCCGCTGGTTACAATCGACAGTCAAAAAAGAGAGGCTGTTACCAGAGCTATCAATCTAAGCTTACAGTTACAGTACAATATTACTCCTAATTTAGTCTATCGAGGTTTAATCAGTTACAACGACAATAGTGTAAAAAGCAAATTTTTTAACGACTTTAGAGGTATTCAGGCCATCAGAAACGGCGGGCCAAATGCCGGAGTTACACATAATCTTTCTACTCGTTTAAACTACAATAACGTTTTAACGTATACAAAAACATTCAAAAAAAATCACAAATTCGATGCAACGGTAGGACAGGAATACATTTATAATTATGCCGAAGGACTTACAGCAACTGCAACTGCTTTTCCGGATGTAAATTTAGGCTGGGACAAATTACAATTAGGAACCATAGCGGGAATGCCTACTACTTTTGCCGAAGATGATAAATTGCTTTCTTTCTTTGGAAAAACAAACTACTCCTACAAAAACAGGTATTTATTTGCAGCCAGTTTAAGAGCAGACGGTTCCTCTAAATTTGGAACTGAAAATCAATGGGGCTATTTTCCATCAGTATCTGTAGCCTGGAGAGTGATCGAAGAAAATTTCATGAAAAAACTTCCTGTTTTTTCTGACATGAAATTGCGTTTAAGTTATGGTGAAGCCGGAAATAACAGGATTGCTAATTATGCCGCTTTAGGGATTTTTGATTCAGGATCTTATCCGTTAAACAATCAAACCAATATCACGGCATTTCAAAGTAATTTACCAAATCCTTACCTGAAATGGGAAGCTACAAAATCGACCAACATTGGTTTTGATTTAGGTTTCTTTAATCAAAGAATCTCACTTACAACAGAGATGTATGACAATCGTTCTAAAGATTTATTATACAATACACGTGTTCCTGCGAGTTCAGGATTTAAAAAACAGTTTCAGAACATAGGGGCAACTTCAAACAAAGGAATCGAGTTTACATTGAATACAATAAATGTTAGAAATGATAATTTTAACTGGAGTACCACTTTTAATATCGCTTTTAATAAAACAAAAGTACTGGCTTTAAGCGAAGGCGAAAATTATTTGATTACCAATAGTTATACAGATAAAAACGATTATATCCTACAAGTAGGAAAATCAGTTGGTACCATGTACGGCTACGTGAGAGATGGTTTGTATCAGGTAAATGATTTTGATTATAATCCTGCGACAAGTGCCTATACTTTAAAAACTGGCGTGGTAAGCGATAATATTGTTGTACAGCCGGGATTCATTAAATTTAAAGACATTAGCGGTCCAAATGGAACTCCTGACGGTGTAATCAATGATTTGGACAGAACTGCTATTGGCGATGCAAATCCTAAATATACAGGAGGTCTTAATAATACTTTTAGCTATAAAGGAATTGACCTAAGTATATTTCTTGATTTTACCGTTGGAAATGATATTTACAACGCTAACGTATTAAACAATTCAAGATTAAATTTGGACAATCTAAACACCTTTGCTATTTATGCCGACAGATGGACTACTATTAATGCAGCAGGACAACGCGTAACAGATCCTACAGAACTGGCAGCGCTGAATATAGGCAAAACCAATCCGGCTTTTAACGGTAACACTACCGGACGTTTGTACAGCGATATCATAGAAGACGGTTCGTTTTTAAGAATTAACAATATAAGCCTTGGTTACACTTTACCAAAAGAATGGTTGAAAAAATCGAAAATTTCTAATTTAAGAATCTATTTTACTGCCTATAACCTATATGTATTTACAAAATATTCAGGATATGATCCCGAAGTAAGCGTGATTAATAATGCCATAACAAGAGGAGTCGATTTTAGCGCTTATCCGCGAAGCAAATCCTTTATTACAGGTTTAAATATTTCACTATAATTTAAAGTTTAAAAAAGATGAAAAAATATATATTTTCCCGCAGAATGATACTAGCAGCAGGTATTACCTGTCTCCTATTGCCTCTTAATTCCTGTGATAAAGAACTGGAAGTTACCCCTTACTCCTACTTTACAACGGCTAACTTTTTCTCTGATGTTAATGAAGCCAACATGGCAACTTTAGGAGTTTACGAATCGATGTCGTCCCTGGATAGTTATGGATGGAATATTTCGCTAATTTTTGATGCCGATACAGATGTAATGCAAATGACAGGAATTGGTGCAGATGACTGGCGTACAATAGCCCATTATCAGGGAATTTCGCAAACTACCACTTTCTATACCGCATGGAGTAAATTGTATGAAGGTATAGACAGAGCAAATGTAGTCATCGAAAGAATCCCACAAATGGATTTATTTACTAACGGAACTAATATAGAAAAAGCACAACTGTACATCATGCTTGGTGAAGCTAAATTCCTGCGTGGTTTCTATTACTCTGAGCTAGTTCGTTTATGGGGCGATGTTCCTTTTAAAACAAAAAGCTCACAATCAGGAGATAACCTAAAAGTGGGTTTGGTTGATCGTTATGAGATTTATACGCAAATTATAAAAGACATGACAGAAGCTTCATTATTATTACCGGAACAAAACCCAACAACTGAGCGTATTAATAAATGGGCTGCAAAAGCAATGTTGGCAAGAGTAGCTTTGTTTGCCGGCGGATATTCTTTAGCAGCAGACGGAACTTCAAAACGTCCTTCTAATTATAAAGAATATTACCAATTAGCGCAAAAACAGATTAATGATGTAATGGCTCAAAATCCGTACAAATTAAATCCGTCTTATTCTAAAGTTTTCAAAAACCAGTGCCAGCATGTTTTAGAACCTACAGAAAATATTTTTCAGGTTGCTTTTTACAATCCTTCCGGAAATTTAGGAAATGCATCGTGGGTAGGCAATTTTAATGGTCCTGCAACTGCAAACGGACTTTATCCGTCGAATATATCAAGATGTCTGGTGCCAAAACCATTTTACAATAGCTTTAATGCAGCTGATCAGCGCAGGGATTTTTCTATTGCCACCTATTCTATAAATAGTTTAGGAAATAAATTACCGCTTTTAACCACCAATCAGGACGAAAGATGGACTATAGGAAAATGGAGCAGAGAATATCAGACCAATGCAACTGCCGAAAGAGTTTACACGCACATCAATTGGGTAATCATGCGATATTCTGATTTACTTTTAATGCGTGCCGAGGTAGAAAATGAACTAAACGAAGGTCCAAATGCCATTGCTTACGATGCCGTAAATCAGGTGCGAAAAAGAGCTTTTGGAGCCGATATTCAGGGAAGCGGAATTGCTGTTGATATTAAAACCAAAGGAACAGGATATACAAATGCAGCCAATGTTGTCATTCAGATCAATGGCGGTGGCGGCTCTGATGCTTCGGCAGCTGTGGTTACACTTGCCAGTGGAGGTATAAACACTATTGGTATGTTACGCTCGGGAGATGGTTATACTTCTGTGCCAACCGTAACAATTACAAGTACAGACGGAAAAGGAACCGGAGCAACAGCAACAGCAAGACTATTAACAAAACCAACAACTGACCAAATAAATTTGCCAACGGGCCTTAGCAAAGAGAACTTTCTTAAAGCCCTGCAACAAGAAAGAGCCTGGGAACTTTCCGGCGAAGGAATGCGAAGAGCTGATTTAATCAGATGGGGGATTTTGGGCGATAAACTAGCTGAAACAAGTGCCGCAGTAAAAGCAATCCGTGCTACTTACTTCTTTCCTTCGATTACTAATTTTGTAGCAGGAAAGCATGAATTGTATCCGTTTCCGCAAAATGAAACCGATGTGAATAAGAACATTACACGTCAAAATCCAAAGTATTAAATCTCTTAGTTTCTATGTGTTTAATAAAAATATTCATTTTATAAATTTAAAGTAATTATGAAAAAGATAGTATTAACATTCAGTTTCATCCTTATAGTTTCGGTTACGTTTGCACAAAACAAACCTAAAGACATGAAAGTATTAAGAGATTCTGTTTTTACAGTCATGAAACTGAGCAAAGTAAACAGGCAAAAAATGCACGATTTAATTGCAGAAAACGGAAAAGGTCAAAAAGCAATTAAAGACGATCCTGCACTTTTTTATGACCAGAGACAAGAAAAACTGGAAGTCTGGAAAAAAGACATAACCACAAAAGAAAAAGAAATTTTAACTCCGGAACAATTTCAGATTTGGAGGGACTTTGCGAAATCTGTAAATAAACCTAAATCATAATAGGGATACTCTTAAAATACGCCCTCATTTTTTTTAGAAAATTAATCGATTTTTGGACATTAATGCAGAACTTGCCGTTCTGCATTAATTGTTTACAGGAGAAGATAAAATAATAATAAAATTAGCATTATGAATATCATAAACGATACACCACAATCATACGCAATAGGGATAGATATAGGTGGTACTTCACTTAAATGTGGTGTTGTAAATGAACTTGGAGAAATCCTTTTTTCGTTTTTAGTTTCCCTTAGCGAAGCAAAAACAGAAGAAGAAATTATAAACCTGATTGTCAATGCCATTACACAATGTACGGATCAATTGGGTGAACCTATAACAGGTATCGGAATTGGTTTTCCCGGTCTGATAGAAAATGACGTAATTGTGGGAGGCGGAGTTAACTTACCCGGTTTTGAACAATTGCCTTTAGGGAAAATTCTAAATGACTTAACCGGTCACAATATCGTAATTGACAATGACGCCAACTTAATGGGACTTGCCGAAGTAATGTATGGTGCAGCAAAAGACAGCGATGATGCTATTTTTCTCACCATTGGTACCGGAATTGGCGGTGCTATCATGATCGATAAAAAACTTTTTGGAGGTTACAAAAACCGTGGAGCAGAATTAGGGCACACCGTGATTCAGCAAAACGGAATACAATGTGCCTGTGGCGGACGCGGCTGTTTAGAATCCTATGCTTCTGTCACTGCTCTAATCAAGTATTATAAATCTCAAAATACATCAGCAGAAGACAATATAGACGGCAAAACGATCATCGAAAAATATCTTGCCGGCGAAGATCACGCCATCAAAACCATGCAGCACCATTTTGATTATCTGGCTGGCGGAATCGTGAATTGTGTAAACATATTCAGTCCCCAAAAAGTAATCATTGGCGGCGGAATCAGCGAAGCAGGTCAGTTTTATATTGATGAATTAACCCAAAGAGTAAAAGAGACTGCAATTCCGGTTTCTTTCTCCAATACAGAAATCGTAGCCGCCACGCTAGGCAATAAAGCCGGTTTATTAGGCGCTTGTGCTAATGCTTTCCAGAAATTCAAGAAAACGGAATACGCAGTATAATAAAGGCTTTCTTCAAATGTAATATTGCAAAGACGCAAGGTTTAATTTCAGAAAAGGCTTTAGCTAAACTATTCGGTTTGGCAAAAGTCTTTTTCTATTTAAATCTAAATTCCCTCGGTTAAAGCTACAGGTATGCAAAATAAAACTTTGCGCCTTTGCATCTTTGCGTGATTATTCTTTTTTTTTCCCCACAAATTTCACAAATCTAAACGAATTATAAATTTGCTGCTTTGAAAAAATCTGCAAAATCTGCAGGAAACTAACTTTGCGCCTTCGCGTCTTTGCGAGATTAAAAAAAACTTTGCGAACTTTGCGTAAACCTTTGCGGACTTTGCGGTTAAGCCCGTTACGAATTTCAAGAACACCTTATTTTTAAAGCTTTTAGCTAAAATTAATATCATTTTACACAAATTCAAAACCTTATTAGAACATAGATTACTACATTCGTTTTGCATTTAACAGTGTAAAAACCAAAAAACAATCTATTAAACCAGGTCGATATGATGTTTCAAAAAAACATATTTTTTATATGGCTTTTCATGGTATTGAATATTCCATTTTTAAGTAATGCCCAAACCGCTGAACGCCCCAATATTCTGATTATCATGACCGACCAGCAAACTGCTGATGCCATGAGTATTGCCGGAAACAAATATTTGCATACACCCGCAATGGATAAATTGGCGCAAAACGGAGTTCGGTTTACCAAAGCCTACTGCGCACAGCCCTTATGTTCCCCATCACGTTCTGCTATAATGAGCGGGAAAATGCCTTTTGAAAATGGCTTTATCGGAAACGCTCCCGAGAAAGACGGCCAATGGCCGGATGATTTATTAATGATGGGGAAAATTTTCCAGAACGGAGGTTACAAAACCGGTTATGTCGGCAAATGGCACTTACCTGTTCCTACTTCCAAAAAAAGCCAGCATGGTTTTGATTATATCGAAAACACCAATTTCCAGGATTACAATGATGCGGCAACACCTTCGTTCTGTGCCCGTTTTATCAAAGAGAATAAAAACACACCATTTTTATTGGTTGCTTCATTTTTAAATCCGCATGACATTTGTGAATGGGCACGCGGAGAAGATCTGAAAATGGATGTTCTGGAAAATGCACCACCGGCAGATCAATGTCCGCCTTTGCCAGCCAACTGGAAAATACCGGAAAACGAACCCAAAATTGTCCGTGATCAGCAAAAAGTAAGTTTCAGAACCTATCCCACTGTCAATTGGACTCCCGATCAATGGCGTCAATACCGTTGGGCGTACAATCGTCTGGTAGAAAAAGCAGACAGTTATATCGAAATGGTTTTGGCTTCTTTAAAAAAATACAATATCGAAAAGAATACCATCATTATTTTTACGGCCGATCACGGTGACGGATATGCAGGTCACAGCTGGAACCAGAAACAGATTTTATACGAAGAATCAGCTAAAATACCTTTCATCATTTCGAAAATAGGCCAATGGAAACCACGTACAGATGATCAGTTAGTTTGCAATGGAATAGATATTATGCCAACAATCTGCGGATTTACCGGAATTACAAAACCAGCTTACTTAAAAGGAATTGACATCAGTAAAAAAATAGAAAATCCAGCCCTTAAACTACGTGATACTTTAGTCATCGAAACTGATTTTGCAGATAACGAAGAGCTTCTAAACATTAGCGGACGAGCTGTAATTACTAAAGATTATAAATATATTGTGTACAACAAAGGCGATCTGAAAGAACAGCTTTTCAATCTCTCGACAGATCCGGGCGAAATCACCAATCTGGCAGTAAATAAAACCTATAAAAAAGAACTCATTGCCATGCGCCGTTATTTAAAACAATGGTGCAAAACAAATGGAGATTCTTTTGTGTCAGGATTATAATTTTATTAAAAAATAACTTTTATGAAAAAAACATATACAGTACTACTATCCTTTTTGGTACTTTCTGTCTTCGCTCAGCAGCAACCTGCAATGATAAAGTTAACGGCAGAAAAACTGCATTCAAGAGTACGTGAATGGCCCTATCCGGTAAACGGAATCACAGTTCCTACCAACGCTCCTGCCCTGCTTTGGCCTGCAACCAACGGCAAAGAAATGGTGAAACCAATGGAAAGCGGCAGTGACATTCCCGAAGATCCAAATATTGGCAATATACGCTACAAAGTAATGTTGTCCAGCGATAAAAACTTCAACAAAGATTTGCTTACTAGTTCTGAACAGCGTTGGGCCGTTTATCCTCTGCATCAGGCATTAAAATCCGGAAAATGGTACTGGAAATATGGTTATGCTTTAAAAGGCAGCAACCAATGGACATGGTCGCCTGTTTACGATTTTGTAATTGATGCAAAATACGCTGATCAAAAAGTATCTCCCCCAATAAGTACAGTTCTGAAACGAAACGAAGGCTCGCATCCGCTTTTATGGGATATGAACCGAATCGGTGAGGATTTCTATAAAAACAATCTGGAAAATCCCGAAGCTAAAAAGTTCATCGCTTTCGCGGAAAAACTAATGCTGGCACCACTTCCAACAGAAAAACCACAAAGAGTAATTGATACAACAGGCAAAACCAAATTAGAGAAAAAGATTATTGTAGAAAGAATGTACCACGGCTTTGGTGATGCTGTTGGGAATCCGGTTCGTAATTTATGCATTGCTTATCAACTGACTAAAGACAAACGTTTTATTCTTGATGCAAAGAGAAGAGCCCTGAATATCGCCAACATGAATCCTGACGGATTAGCAACAGGCGATGATTTTACAAGCGGTGCAGTACTGGAAGCACTAGGATGGTTCTACGATACAGGATATGATTTTTTAACGCCAGCGGAAAAAGAAACATTCAAAAACATCATTACTATAAGAGCAAGAAGAGTTTACAATCATTTGCCTAACCGTTTTGAGCTGCATGTAAGTGACAATCACGTTTGGCAAATTACCTTACGCAATTTAGCCATTGCCACGGTTGCCGTAATCAATGATGTTCCTGAAGCCAAAGAATGGCTTACCTATATGTATGAAGTCTGGTCAGCACGTTTTCCGGTACTGGGTACTACAGATGGCGGCTGGCACGAAGGAAATGGTTATTTCAGAGTCAACTTTAAGTCGATTATTTACTTATCTCAAATGTTCGGAGATTTTAGCGGTGTTGATTATTTTAAATTACCATGGATGGAAAATCTTCCGTATTATATGTTATATACACATCCAAATGGCGCTGCAAGTACAGCAATTGGCGACATGTGGGAAAACATTCCTTATATCGTAAAAGGCGAAGCCTGGTTTGCAGATGCCTTAACTTATAAAATGAATAATCCGTATTTAAACTGGTATGTTGGCGAAATAAAAAGAGATTATCCAAGCTATTATCACGGTACAGATGATTTCTTATTCTTTAGATTATTAAGCTATAAGCCTAACAGAAATTTACCGGCAGCTTCCCCTGCTGACCTGCCTAAAACACGCAAATTTGGCGATGTTGGTGTCGTTGCCATGCATGAAGATTTAGCTCATGCCAATAAAACATTAAGCAGTTATTTGTTTAGCAGTCCGTTTGGTTCTTCGGGACACGGACACGCTTCTCAGAATGCTTTTACCATCAATTACAAAGGAAAAGTAATCTTTGGCGGAACTGGGTATTACAGTAATTTTAGCGACAAACACAACCTTTTGTATTACAGAACTTCAAAAGCCTACAATACCATTTTGGCAGATAGTCTGAATCAGAAACTGGGTGAAGAAGGTTACGGATGGATTCCGAGAGCTATTTCAGGAAAACACATTCAATATGCTTTGGGCGATGCCAGTAATGCTTACGGCGAAATAAAAAGTGATTTTTGGCTCGGCAGATTCAAACAAATCAATGTGGTACCAGGCAAAGCTAACGGTTACGGGGAATCAGGCGTAACTTTGTACCGCAGACATATGCTGCAATTACAAGGCGGATATATTGTATTGTACGACGAATTAGAAGCCAAAAGTCCTGTAAAATGGACCACGCAGTTTCACTGTCCGTACTATACCATCGAAGGAGAAAATTCGGCGAATGCCAAACAGCAAAACTTCATTGTAAAAACAGATTTAGGAAATGTCAATGCAAGTGTATTTGCAAATTCTCCTTTAAAAATGGCAGTACATAACAAATTTTACGAAGCTGCCGTTAACTGGAATAAAGTCACCAATGATGAAGGTCAGATCAAAGATTTTAAAGATCAATGGCACGCCGGAATTACTTCTGAATCCAAACAAAAATTCAGGTTTTTAACCATTATACAAATTAAAGACGGCAAAACAGAAGTGATTAAAACCATCTCAAACAACAGCGGTTTATCAAACTTACAAGTTGGAGACTGGAATATTCAGGTGCAATTAGACGGAGAAAAACCTGCTGCATTACAAGTTTCGGGCAAAACGGCAAAATCACTATTTAGCTACGGAAATCTGCCAATTCAATTTGAAGGAAAAGCATATACTCCTAAAATTACAGGAAGTTCGGTTGTATTAGAAATTGATGATAATAAAGTTAATAAACAAGAAGCCGTAGATGAATTACCGGATGTTGCCCAATACGATAAAAATTAAAAAGAATAAGATGTTTAGTTTTTCTATAAATTAGAGGTGAATTTCTATTATTTCAAAAAAAAGAATGAATAATAATTCGTAGTAAAAATTAAACACATAAAAACATAGATTATTATATACGATAAAAAGGATACTTAAAAGAAATACATTTCCTTCACATAGTTACTTACGCGGGTTTAAAATAAGTGAAACGTCTTTTTTTAGTGACCAAAAAGCTATGTTCCTATGTGTTAAAAAAAAAAGCAGTAAAGCATACAAAAAATAATTATAATACCAATTTCATGAAAAAAAAGATTGCTGTCGTTGCCCTTTTGTGCATTCTTCTTTTCGCGGCCAAAAGCCAAGCGCAAGTTCAGGACCGATATTTCCGTACTATTTCGGTCGATAAAGGCTTGTCGCAAAGTTCCGTTTTTGCCATTCAGCAAGATACGCTCGGTTTTATCTGGATTGGAACTCAGGACGGACTAAATCGCTATGACAGTAAAGGTTTTAAAGTATATCGCCCTGTAAAAAATGTTAAAACAAGCTTACAATCCTATTACATCCGAAGCTTGTTTACCGATCATAAAGGGCAATTGTGGGTTGGCGGCAATCAGGGTATCAGCGTTTACAATTACAACACAGACAGTTTTACCAATTATCAGCTTCCGCGAAGCATTGGCGAATGGTACATCTCGTCGATCACAGAAGACCATCAGCATCAGATCTGGGCTACTTCGATTACCGGCGAAGTCTTTGTTTTAGCTCCTGAAGCTCAAAAATTCACAACCATTAAGTTCAATGCTTCTTCACATGAAATTAAAAAAATTGCCTATATCGGAGTTTGGCAAAAGCATATTCTTTTGGGTACTGATGTTGGTCTTTTTAAACTAAAACCCAATACACATCAACTAATAAAAATAGATTTAGGCGGAAAAACCCCTTATATCAATGATGTTTACATTGACGGAAAAAAATTATGGGTGGCTACAGAAGGTGAAGGCGTAATAAAATATAATGCCGAAAACGGACAGACTTCTTCCCTGCTTCATAACGCCGGAACCAATAGCATTGCCGATAATAACATCAGATGTGTTGGAAAAGATACGGAAGGAAATATCTGGATGGGAACCTTTAAGGGATTGACTATTTTTAACCCGGACAATGATTCATTTAGTAACTACCACCATCAAATCTCGCAGCCTTATACCATTAGTCAAAACTCGGTGCGCTGTTTTTTTAGGGACAAACAAAACGGAATTTGGTTGGGAACCTATTATGGCGGTTTGAATTATTATCATAAAAACGATATCAAGTTTAATCTGTTAAGTCAAAACTCAGGAAAACCTTCTTTAAATGATGAGGTCATTGGTGTCATCAAACAAGATGCTAAAGGCAATTTCTGGATTGGAAGCAACGATAAAGGCATCAACTACTGGAATAAAAACGCCAATACAATTAGCTATTATTCCAACAGCGAAAACAATCCGAATAGTTTAAGTTCTAACAACATCAAAGCAATAGAATTTGACGATAACGGCAATGTTCTTATTGGTACGCACAACGGCGGATTGAATCTACTAAACCCTAACGGCGGTTCTGTACAGCGTTTTAGACATGATGAAAACAATCCCAACACGATTGCCGGAGATTTGGTTTACAGTTTATTAAAAGATTCCAAGGGACGTATCTGGGTAGGAACCAGATCAGGATTGGATCAGTTTCATCCCGAAACCAAAACGTTTACACACATACATTTAGACAAGGCCGGAAAACGCCTGACTTCAGACGATATCACTTTTTTGTTTGAAGACAGTAAACATAGAATCTGGATTGGAACCACAAACGGCGTAACGCTTTTTTATCCGGATACGCAGTTATTTGGAAACATCGGACACGGAAAATTAAGCGACGATATTGTAAACTGCATTACCGAAGATCAAAAACACAGGATCTGGATTGGTACCAGAGAAGGTTTGCGATTGTATGATGAAGCTCAGGAATCTTTTATTAGTTTTAAAGCAGGAAAAGATTTCGTTAAAGAAACCATCTACGGAATAATTCCGGATGATGATGGCAATCTGTGGATTTCGACCAACAGCGGCTTAATCAAATTCAATTCGGACAAAGGTTCTGTTCAGACGTTTGACGAAAGTGACGGTTTACAAAACAAGCAATTTAACGATTATGCTTTCCTTAAAGCAAAAGACGGTATGCTGCTATTTGGCGGTATTAAGGGGATTTCGTATTTCTATCCGTCGATGATCAAACAACAGCCGCTTCCTCTAAAACTAAGTTTTACAGGATTAGAAGTTTTAAATAAAAATGTTGCCGTCGATGATGAAACCGGTATTCTCGAAGAACATATCGATCAGACAAACGAACTGGAGATTGGGCCGGAATACAAACAATTCAGTATCTTTTTTAATACATTCAATTATATTTCCTCAAACCGAACGTACTATTATTATAAGTTAGAAGGAATAGATAAAGACTGGCAGCGTACTGATGAACTCAAAGTGAGTTACAGCAATTTGCCAGCCGGAAAATATAACTTTCAAATTAAGGCTATTGGTCCAAATGGGGAAATGAGCGCTGTTCGTAATCTCAAAATTGTGATTCTGCCGCCCTGGTACAAAACATTATGGTTTTCTTTTCTGTTACTTACAATCGTTAGCGTAGCGATATACATTGGTTTTGAAATTATAAAAGGACGAATAAGAGCCGTTCAGCAATTAAAACTGGAAAGGATTGATAAAGAAAAAGTAAATTATATCAATCAGGTAAAAATGGATTTCTTTACTAATGTATCACATGAATTAAGAACCCCTTTAACCTTGATTTTAGCTCCTTTAGAAGAATTATTAAAAATGCCTTTTGCAGATAAAATTTCCAAAAAGAAACACGAATTAATGTTTATTAATGCAAAACGACTTTACAATTTAGTCGATCAGCTTTTTGAGTTCAGAAAAACCGAAATGGGAACACGACAGCTTAAAGTAGGCAAAGCCGACATTGTTAGTTTTACACAGGAAATTTTTGAATCCTTCAAGCCGCTTTCAGAGAAAAACAGCATTCATTACACCTATCATTCAGAAGAACCACAGCTGCTGTTTTATTTTGATAAAGATGCCATGGAAAAGATTTTGTTTAATCTTTTATCCAACGCCTTTAAATACACCAAAGCAGGACAAAGTATTCATGTCGAATTAGAAAAGAAAAATGATACTGTACAAATAAAGGTCGCCGACACGGGAGTTGGAATTAGCGAAGAAGATTTGTCTAAAGTTTTTGATCGTTTTTACCAGGTCAACAATCGCGAAATGAATTTGGGCTCCGGTGTAGGATTGGCCTTTACGAAACGTTTGGTCGAATTGCATCATGGCGAAATTACTGCCGAAAGTACCATGCAGGAAGGAAGTATTTTTACAGTAACAATTCCAACTTCAGATCAGGTTTATAAAAATGATCAGCAAATTGAAGTGTCAGCTTATAACTTGTCGATCATATCTGATAATGAACTGGAAACAGACGATTCTTTATTGCCGGAAGAAAATGAAGTAACTGAAAGAGATCAGCCCATAAAACTTTTAATTGTTGATGACAACAAAGAGATTTTAGATTATTTGCAGGATTATTTCAGTAAAGTATATGATGTTACCGTGGCTTATGACGGTCAGATGGCCTTAGACCTTTTAGAAATCCAGCCGTTTGACCTTATTATCAGCGACGTTATGATGCCGGAACTCGACGGTCTGCATTTTTGTAAAAAGGTAAAACAAAACATCAATACCTCACACATTCCGCTGATGCTTTTAACAGCCAGAAACGAAACCAGCCAACAGCTTAAAGGATTAGAAATGGGTGCCGACGATTATATCACAAAACCATTTTCGACACCTTTATTGGCTGCAAAAATCACAAATTTGCTGCGTTCCCGTAAACGTTTAAAAGAATATTATTCGGTTGGAAAAGAAATGGTTCCTGAGAATATTGCTTTTAATACACTTGATGAAGAATTTTTAAAACAAGCCATTCAGATTGTCGAAGATCATCTTGCCGATTCTGAATTTTCGGTAGACCAATTCAGCAAAAAAATAGGCATGAGCAGATCAAACCTTTACTTGAAGTTAAAAGCTATAACAGGCGAATCTGCAATGGATTTCATCAAACGAATCCGATTTAAAAAAGCAGTTGAACTCATGCAGAGCAAACGCTACACTATTGCGCAAATCACGTATATGTGCGGTTTTAATTCACCATCTTATTTTTCTACCGCATTCAAACAACATTACGGCTGTATGCCAAGCGAATATTTGGCAAAACTGGAAAACACAAAAGAATAACTGAAACACACAAACAACTATACAATGAAAATCTACAATCGTTCTTCTTAATGAAAATCAGCTAAACCAAGGGCTTCACAAAGCCTAAAATCACTTCCGAATTTTAATTTCAAAAATGATGATCTCGTCTAAATGGTAAATACATTTAGAAATCGGGAAGCCCAAACTATGTCTTTTCGGAACGAAATTATCAAACCTATTTTAATTTAAAAACAGCAAATAATTACACAAAATAACTCTTATGAAAATAATAAAAACCTTCTTTACACTAGCACTTATTTTGCCTTTGACCCTTATGGCACAATCAAAAGCCACTGTTACCATTCAGAATAATTCAACTTTAAACAGAAAAGAAACTTTGATTGCTATTAAATGGGCAACCGTACTTTCCTCCTATCCACAAATTGATACGGCGAACTTTGTGGTGGTTAATCCAAATACAAAAAAACAAATTCCGTTTCAGTTAGAGCATAAAGGAAAAGCTGCTATTCAGAATCTATTGGTACAAGTTGATATTAAAGCAAAATCGTCTATTATTCTTTCAATACAAAAAGGAAAGCCTGAAGTATTTGCTGCAAAAACATATGCGCGTTATGTACCGGAGCGTCTGGATGATTTTGCTTGGGAAAATGACAAAATCGCTTTTCGTGCTTACGGAAAAGCCTTAGAAAAAACAGAAGGCGATGCTTATGGCTACGATGTCTGGGTAAAAAGAACCAATAAATTAGTCTTAAATGACCGCTACAAAAGAAACGACTATCATATCGATCATGGCGACGGATTAGATTACTATCATGTGGGATATACTTTAGGCGCAGGAAACATGGCGCCATACGTAAACGACACCATTCGTTATTCCGGAAATTATCACCATTGGAAAGTACTGGATAATGGTCCGTTGAGATCTACTTTCCAGTTATTATATGACAGCTGGAATGCAGGCAGCATAAAAGTAACTGCCGTAAAAACCATTTCGCTGGATGCCGGTTCTCAACTCAACCGAATTGAAACCGTCTATACATTCAACGATACTAAACCTATGCCTGTTGTAGTTGGAATTATCCGACGCGAAAAAGCAGGTGTAATAGGCCTAAACGAACAACAAGGAATCATGAGTTATTGGGAACCCACTTTTGAGAAAGACGGAACTACAGCTGTTGGTACAATATTAAGCACTCCGGCTGAAAAAATGTGGGTGAATAAAGAGCAGTTATTAACCAGAACTTCGGTTAGAAATAACGAACCTATCGTGTATTATTCCGGTGCTGCGTGGGACAAAGCGGGTCAGATAACCAACTCAAAACAATGGCAGGATTATTTAGATCATTTCAATCAGGAAATTCAAAATCCTTTGATTGTAAGCGTGAAATAAAAAGCTGCGTATAATTTCTTTAACACATCATCAAAAAAAAACAAGATTACTAATAACCAAAAACTTAAAAAAAATGTCAATTAACTTATTTGATCTAACAGGAAAAACAGCGCTGATTACAGGAGGAGTTCACGGTCTTGGAATGGCTATGGCCAAAGGACTTGGGCATGCGGGGGCAAAAATTGTAGTCAACGACCACTCGTCGCAGGAAGCGGTCGATAATGCCATTGCTGAATACAAAGCTGAAGGAATCGAAGCATACGGCTATTTGTTTGATGTAACAGATGAAACCGCTGTAATCGCCGCAATCAATAAAATAGAAAAGGAAGTTGGTCCAATAGATATTTTAATTAATAATGCCGGAATCATCAAAAGAACGCCGATTATCGAAATGGAAGTTGCCGATTTTGAAGCGGTAATAAAAGTCGATCTGACAGGCCCTTTTATCGTATCAAAAAATGTGGCTAAAGGAATGATCGAACGCAGAGCAGGAAAAATCATCAATATGTGCTCGATGATGAGCGAATTGGGAAGAGATTCTGTAAGTGCTTATGCCTCTGCAAAAGGCGGATTAAAAATGCTGACCAAAAACATGGCAACAGAATGGGCAAAATTTAACATTCAGATCAACGGAATCGGCCCCGGTTATTTTGCAACAAGCCAAACCGCTCCTATTCGTGTAAACGGACATCCGTTTAATGAGTTTATTATGGGCAGAACACCTGCAGGACGTTGGGGAGATCCGGATGATTTGCAAGGAGCTGCTATATTTTTAAGCTCTAAAGCAAGTGATTTTGTAAACGGTCATATTGTTTATGTTGACGGAGGAATTCTGGCTACGATTGGAAAACCATCTAACGAAGATTAAAAAATAACAAATCTCCCAAATCTGCAGAATCTGCGAGAAAAAAATGAAACAAATAACAGAAAATAAACCTGTTTAAATCAGCGGGCAAAAATAAACGCATAGAAAACGATGTCTCCATGTGTTAAAAAAACAAAGCTAAAATTAAATTCAAAATGATAAAAAGTACCCTCGATAAAGCAACAGGATTCGAGAAACGATTTGAAAACATTAATACTGTTGTTTTCGAAAATTCTACTGAAGCTTCTAAAGCCGTTGCTCAGGAAATAGCAGCACTTATACAATCAAAACAAAAAGAAAACAAGCCTTGCATTTTAGGTTTGGCGACAGGTTCTTCTCCAAAAGGATTGTATGCTGAACTGGTTCGTTTGCATAAAGAAGAAGGATTAAGTTTCAAAAATGTAATTACGTTCAACTTAGACGAATATTACCCGATGGAACCGGATTCTATCAACAGTTACGTTCGATTTATGAAAGAACTGTTATTGGATCAGGTTGATATTTTACCGGAAAATTATCATATTCCGGATGGAACTTTATCCAAAGAAGAAATTGCAGACTATTGTCACGATTACGAAGCAAAAATCGAAGCTTTGGGCGGCATCGATTTACAGATTCTGGGAATTGGAGGAAACGGACATATTGGTTTTAACGAATCCGGTTCGCTTCAAAATTCAAAAACCAGGTTAGTTGCTTTAGATCATATTACGAGAGTGGCGGCAAGCGGCGATTTTTCTGGTTTGAGCAATACGCCAAGAACAGCCATTACGCTTGGTGTTAAAAAGATTATGGAAGCCAAACAGGTTATTCTGATGGCCTGGGGTGAAGGAAAATCAAACATCATCAAAAAATCGGCTGAAGGAGAAGTAACCAATCAAATTCCGGCTTCGTTTTTACAGGAACACAACAATGCTGTTTTTGTTTTGGATAAAGAAGCTTCTTCAAAACTAACCAGAATCAACAGACCTTGGCTGGTAGAAAAAATCGTATGGACCGATAAATTGACCCGAAAAGCCGTTTTGGGATTGGCTTTAGACTTAAAAAAGCCCATTTTAATGCTTACTGATGCAGATTATATCGAAAACGGAATGAGCGATTTATTGGCTGATTCCGGTCCGGCTTACGATATCAACATCAAAATATTCAATAAACTGCAAAATACCATTACGGGCTGGCCTGGAGGAAAACCAAATGCTGACGACAGCAATCGTCCGGAAAGAGCAGAACCGGCCAAAAAACGTGTACTTATTTTCAGTCCGCATCCTGATGATGATATTATCAGTATGGGAGGTACCTTTATGCGTTTGCAGCAACAAGGTCATGAAGTGCATGTCGCGTACCAAACTTCAGGAAATATTGCCGTTGCAGACGACGAAGCCTTGCGATTTGCCAGTTTTGTGATTGATTACAATGATAAGTTTGGGATAAAAAGCCCTGAAGCCGAGAATATTTACAAAAAAGCAGTACGTTTTTTAAAGAATAAAAAAGCCAGCGAAATTGATATTCCGGAGGTTCGCTATCTAAAAGGATTGATTCGAAAAGGAGAAGCCCGCGCTACAAGTCATTTTGTTGGTTTGCCGGACGAGCAGATTCACTTTATGGAATTGCCTTTTTATGAAACGGGAGCAATCGAGAAAAAACCTTTAGGAGTACAGGACATTCAGCTGACTATCGAATTGATAAAAAAAATACAACCTCATCAAATCTATGCAGCAGGAGATCTGGCCGATCCGCACGGTACGCACAAAGTGTGTCTGGACGCCATTTTTGAAGCTGTAAAAATACTAAAACCGAAACCTTTTATGAACGACTGCTGGGTTTGGCTGTACCGCGGCGCGTGGCAGGAATGGGGAATTGACGAAGTAGAAATGGCAGTACCTATGAGCCCGGATCAGGTTTTGGAAAAACGCCACGGAATCTTCAAACATCAATCTCAAAAAGATGGTGTTGTTTTTCAGGGAACTGATGCAAGGGAATTTTGGCAAAGAGCCGAAGACCGAAACAGCGAAACTGCTGAACTGTACAACCAATTAGGCTTGTCCCGTTATGCGGCTATGGAAGCTTTTGTGAGATGGCATTACTAAGTCTCCGTTTTCAGTGCCAATAAACAGTCTGTCGTATGGCATACGTACAAAACAAACGCGAATTTTACTAATTTGCACAAATCTTAATTCGTGTTAATTGGTGAAATTCGTGTTTAAAATTGATTCATACTATTTGTCTCTACATCATAATCTTAAAAATTCTCTTTTCTTATTACGTTTTATTTAAAAAGCAATACTCTCCTGTTTTGATCGTATTGATACTTCCAATGACTATTATTTACAAAACTACAGCCTCTTTAGAAATCAGGTTTAAATACTCTCTGGGCGTATAAGTGGTAATATCTTTAAAATACCGATTGAATGATGATTTAGAATTAAAACCGGATTCAAAAGCCAGTTCAAGAATATTAATCGTGTTGTTTTCTTCTGACAAACTCTTCAGTTTTTCTTTTACATATTCAATCCTGTATTCATTTACAAAAGTGTAAAATGGTTTATTAACGAAATGGTTCAACGTTTCGCTTATGTGGTATTTATTCGCACCCGTAAGTTTTGCCAGTTTATCAAGAGTCAATTCATTATCCATAAAATACCGTTCTTTTTGCATCGCATTTTCTAGTTTCAGCACTATTTTGAACATTTCACTTTGGCTTAAAATCTCTTTACGTTTTTGAGTGATTAATAGTTCTTTTTCAAAGACTAATGCCTTTTCATCTAAACAATCCATTAAAGGTTCAATTGCCACTTCTGAAGTGGTTTTATCATCCGTTCCTGAAGCTGCTGTATAATGATCTGCAAACAAAAGGAATTCATTACCCGTGTTCGAAATGGAGTCTGCCAATGCACCGTTTTTATAAGTAATTATTCGAACCGTGATTACAATAAGAAGTGCATAAATAATAGATCGGCTGACATAATTTAATTCGAAAATATAAGAGCTGAATATCGTAAACGACACACCTAATATTCCGATACATAAAAAAAGCGACGCGAGCTGAATGATCAGTTTTTTCTCCTGACTGTTTCCTGGCAGTTTATTGATCGCCAAATAAATTATACCACAGGAAAAAATAATATCCAGCGGAAGCAGCGTATAAAGACTGATTGTATTGTACCAATATAAAATCAAATAGGCTTTTGGCGATGTTGCTGATAACACGCAGACTGTAGAAAAATAACCTATCGCGCCAATAATAAACGGAATAAAAACGTACCATTTTGAAGCGCTTATAAATTCCGGACGAATTGTTTTTAAAGTATAGAGATACAACAAGGGAATATAGCAGAACCCAATAAAAGTATTCATCATGGTAAGCACTTGCTGATCTTCTACAAAAGTAAAAATGAAAAACTTTATAGAAAGATGCAATCCAATGCATATTACTAATGATATTAATAAATCATCTGCGTTTTTTCGGTACCTGCTTCTTAAAAGTAATACCGCGGCTAAGAGCGCCTGAAATATTCCAATGGCAATAATATATTTCATCTTAAAATCTTTGTGCTAATGTACCCTGAGGCTGTTAATTTAATGTTTCATAATTGCGAAAAAATTGATTCATAACAATTTAATAACAAAACATAAGTCATTAAAAATTAAACACTTATTGAATCCCCAAAAGATTGACACCTTTCTAAAGTAGTTCTGGTTCAACAAAGTCGTTTGATAGTTTAAAACGAAGCAATCTTTGCATCAAAACAACAAAACATGACACCTAAAATTATTTTAAAATCTTTATTTAAAAAGGAAAAGATATTTAAAAAAATACTTTTCACTGCCGTCTTCACGATCGGCTCTATTGTATCAAGTGATGCGCAAACCATCAAAGGAATTGTTAACAGCGATGCAGGGACTTTGCCCACTGCCAATATTACCGGCAAGACCTTTAATAACTCCGCGATTTCAGATTTGCAGGGTTCCTTTACCCTTACAGCGCCAACTGAAGGAGAAGTGACTATCGAAATTAGTTATCTTGGTTTTGAAACAAAATCAATTACGGTAACGCTTGTGAAAGGAATAAATGATCTTGGTCTGATCCAGATGTCACCAGACGGTTCAAGTTCCCTGAAAGAGATAGTTGTAAAAGGTACAATGGCACCCTCTCAGGCTAAAGCGTACAGCATCAAGAAAAATTCGCTTGCTATTATGGATGTGATGGCTGCAGATGCCATAGGAAAACTTCCGGATCGTAATGCTGCCGAAGCTGTTCAGCGTATGCAGGGTGTGGCCGTTGCCCGTTATCATGGTGAAGCAGATCAGGCTACCGTAAGAGGAACTCCTTTTGCCTGGACTTCTACCCTTTTTAACGGAAATCGTCTTCCAAGTTCTAATGTAATGGGAAATCGTTCCTCAGTTCTCGATGCTGTCCCGTCTGAAATGATTCAATACGTACAAGTGGCAAAAGCTATCACTCCGGATATGGAAGGAGATGCTATTGGCGGATCTATCAATTTTATAACCCGTACGGCTCCTACCAAGCGTGTACTGAATGTTAGTGCTGCCGGAGGTTACAATACCTTCAGCCAAAACGGTACATATAACGGATCTATAACTTACGGGGATCGATTTTTTAATAATAAGCTTGGCGTAATTGTTTCCGGAGCCATCTGGAGCAGACAATGGGGATCAGATGAATTTGCGGCTACTTACAATACCGGTGCTGCTGTGGTCGAGCAGAAAAGATCACTTAATACCGTGCTTTTTAAACGTTATATGGGAGAACGCGAAACTAAAGGTTTAAATGTGGGTGCAGAATATAAAATTACGCCGTCTGATAAAATATTCTTTAGAGGAATGGCGAATAAATTCGATGATATCCGTCCTGTGTATGAATCGTATATTGATTACACCAATTCCCGTTTTCAGTACAATTACAGATATTCTCATTATCAAACTGCCTTAAATGGTTTTGAAATTGGCGGTGAACATCAGATGAACCAAAAGTTTAAATTAGACTGGAGTTACAGCAATCATAAATCAGAATATTATTTGGATACGCCTCCCACTTCCGGCAACAAAGGGCTTCCGATTGCGACTTTCAGACAAAAAATAACAGGAGGTTTCAATGATCTTTCCAGCGATGGTAAACGTTATTGGGGTTTTGATTCTCCAAACGGAGTTGGCGGTACCGTAGATCATTTTGAAACTGGTCTTGCCAATCCAAATGAGGTAATGAGTGCTGATAAATTACTGCTGAACCAATTGGTAATTGCGCAGCTTGATAATAGTGAAAGAGATCAGATTGCACAAGTGAACCTAAAGGTCGAAGCCAGTTCCAGGGTAAACCTGAAGTTTGGTGCAAAATACCGTCACAAAGACAGAACCAACACTTACGGATCTAATTTTGTTTATCTGCCGGGAGCAGCTGTGGGAATTCCTAATTCACCTCCTTTAGTGGCACTATCTTCCCTGCAGACTACAAGTTTCCCAAGCGGAAGCAAGTTTTTTGGAAACATGAATGGTGATTTCAGCCAGTTCATCGTAAATCCATTAACTAAGGATCAGTTGTTCAATATGTATGGACAGGCTTTTCAAACCGCTAACGGATTTATGGATTTTACATCCAAAACAAATGCAACTTCTTTTTATACTGGCGACGAAAATGTAATTGCAGGTTATGCAATGGCAGAAATCGATGCTACAGATAACTTAAAAATAGTCGCAGGTTTACGTAACGAACATACTTCTATGACCTTAAATGGTACAAAAGCCACTACAGAAGGAACTCCGGCTGTAATCACTCTTAGCCCGTCTGTGGTAGAAAATAATTACAACTCGTTTCTTCCGATGCTGCATTTAAAATACAAATTAACCGAGAAATCAAATCTTCGTGCTGCATATACCCGCACCTTTGTCCGTCCGAATTTTGGAGATATGACACCGGGAAGTTCCACTAATACAACGGCATCTCCTATGACAATTACTCAGGGAAATCCTGATCTGAAACCTACTTTCAGCAACAATTTTGATCTTATGGGAGAATATTATTTTGATAATGTAGGGATTCTGTCGGGAGGTGCTTTTTATAAAAACATCAGCGATGTGGTGTTTACCGATGTGAGTATGCAGAACATTGACGGCAGTGATTATTTAGTGACTCAGGCAAAAAACCTAAACAAGGCATCTTTGTACGGATTTGAAGCGGGAATCAATAAAAGATTTGATTTCCTAAACGGTTTCTGGAGTGGTTTTGGAGTAGAATTTAATTACACTTTTATCAATTCTAAAACAGAAGTGCCGCGTGTAAACGGAAACGTTGTTTACCAGGATAAAACAGGATTGCCCAATCAATCTAAAAATTTATTTAATGCTATTCTTTTCTACGAACGCAATGGCGTAATGATTCGCATCGCTGGTAATTACCGCGGAAATTCTGTAGAGACTATAAACCAGCAATTAGGACCGGATTATTACATCTGGACAGATTCTAATTTTACGATAGATGCTTCTGCAACAGTAAACATCAACAAAAGGTTTAAAGTATTTATTGAACTAAACAATCTTAGTGACTCTCCGGTCAAAATGTATATGGGAGGTGATAAACGCCGTATTACTTCACAGGAATGGTACGGAAGCCGGGGTCAGGCAGGAGTACGTTATGACATATTTTAAAAACAAATAAATTAATTCAATATAAAATGAAAAAAACAATCATTGCAATTGCCCTGTTGGTGCAAACATTAGCAAGCGCTCAGCTTACAGACAGTATCAAAAGATTAGTTCCGCTAAAAGGAGCCTTAAATTTCAGAGATGTAGGCGGATATAAAACTACAGACGGAAAAGAAGTGGTATGGGGAAAAGTATACCGAAGTGCCGGAATTGATAAACTGACCAATGAAGATGTAGCGCTGCTGGATAAGAAAGGAATTCATACTGTAGTTGATTTTAGAGGTGTGGCCGAATCAAAAGCTGCTCCGGACCGTCTGCCTCAAAACACAGATTATACACTTAGTCCTGCCGGAAGCGACAGTATCCCAAATCCGGCGCAAATGGTGAAGCTTTTGAAAGAAGGAGGTTTTCTGGAAAAATTTTACGGAACAGATGCTGTAAAATACAGCGGTGACAGATTCCGTCCGTTATTTATAAAACTATTGACCACAGATACAAAAGAGGCTGTTATGTACCATTGCACCGGCGGACGCGATCGTACAGGTATGGCGACAGCACTATTTCTTTATACTTTGAATGTTCCTGAGAAAATGATCGAAGAAGATTATGTGGCCTCTAATGTATATCTTAAGAAAATGAATAAAGGCATGATGGCACCGCTTGCCAAAATGAGCGGTCTGACAGAAGCACAGATAGAAAATGAAATGGCACTAAAACCAGAACTCATCCGTTCTTTTTTCGCAGGTCTTAAAACAAAATACGGAAGCATCGATAATTTTTTACAGCAGGAAATGGGAATTGGACCAAAGGAAATAAATATTCTGAGAAAAAAGTATACCAAATAAAACAGTAATCGTATCGTTTATAATTGAAAGCCTGACATAGTTCAGGCTTTTTTTGTTAGCGTAAAGTCTTAGTTGTAAATACAGCTTAACTTATCTGCAGATAACAAATAGATTTTTTTACTCTGCAATTATAGTTTGCAATATCTCTCGTATTGTTTTTAAGGCCTGAGTCGAAGTTTCTCTAACTATAATTTTATTTTTCTTGTCTTTAACAAGTTCTGTAAATAAATTATCTTCTGTGTTAATGTCAACAATGGTTCCTCCATATCTCAAGGTACTTTCTGCAATTGCCATTGGTAAATTCGTTGCTCCAGATGTTCCAACAATAAAAAGAATACCTGAGTTTTTGGCTATTTTTAAGGAACTAAATTTTTTATTTGTTTTTTCATCATAATACTCATCAAACCATAAAATATTTGGTCGCATCCAGCTTCCGCATTCTTTGCATTTTAGTAATTCTATATCTTTCTCTGTTAAATCTTCGTCAATGTCTTTTCCTTCAATTTCATCGGGAAGATTTTCAATTCCTTTACAGCCATTTGAACATTTGATTTCTCTGTTGTTCCCATGTATTTCATAAATTGTTTTTATACCGGAACGTCTGTGCAGATTGTCTATATTTTGAGTTATTAAATGAAACCTGTCCTGCAAAAGGTTTTCAATTTCTACTATTTCATGGTGACTTTCATTTGTTTGGGCATTCTCAAACATTTTTTTTCTAAATAATGAATATTGCCACACTTCTTCAGGATTCTCCTTAAAATATTTAAACGTTCCAAATTCCTCCGGTTTATGAAATTTCGTCCCTTTTATCCATATTCCATCTATTCCCCTGTAAGTTGGTATACCGCTTTCTGCTGAAATTCCGGCACCAGTTAAAAATGTAAAAAGATTTCTGTTTTTTTTATTATAAACTTGCCTGATGATTTCATTAAGTTGTTCTTTCATAATCTAATTGAAATAAGAGATAGGAAACTTTTATTAGAATTTTTTAATAAAATTAATGCGAGAGATTTTGCAGTCGACGATAATCTGTGGGAGAAATAGAAGCATGTTTCTTAAAAAAACGTCCAAATGCAGAAACGGAATTAAAACGCAATCGATAAGCAATATCACTGATATTGATCGCAGGATTTCCTAATAAAACAACAGCTTCTTTGAGCAAATGAGCATCAATGATCTGATGAGGTGTTTTGTCTACGGCTTTTTTTACAACATGAATCAGATATTTATTGGAGATATGCAATTTTTGTGCATAATAATTTACGCCTTTGTGCTGGCTTATATTATTCATGACCAGATGAAGAAACTGAAAGTATATTTCTTTTGGATTATTTAAAATCAAAGCGTTATCGGGTTTTTCCTCAGGTAAAAATTCAGCAGTTTCTAAAAGCAGGTTGAATATTATTGTCCTGATAATTTCATCCTTAAATTTGAGATTTGCATTAATTTTGTTTTCAAGATATTGCATCAGTTTAAGCAGCTTTTTAGCTTCTTGTTCCTTAAGACACATGATCTCATAAGACTTATCCTTAAAAAATGTAAGTCGTTCGATGATAAAAGGATCGGATATATTTTTGAGAAGAAACTCTTTTTCAAAAAAAAGCAATTTTACCCGAAAGTCTTCGCTGTTATTCTGAAAAGCAATAATTGTTGCCGGCCTTGCCAATAATAAACTATACTGACGAATATAATGCTGTTGCCCGTCAATTACAATAGTAACATCTCCTTGCAGACAAATACACAAGGAATAATAATCCATCCGAAAAGGTTTCTGAGGATAATCCAATTGTTTTTTACCGGAAGAGACATAGTACGGCAAACGGTTTTCAACCTCAAAGTAAGCCAGTGTATCGCTTATTTTATCGTAAAATTTATCATCCTGCATAAATGTTGCGTCAACTTGTTTTTGGAAAACTAATTTTAAGCATAAAAGTAAGCAATTATGAGTGATTTCGCTTTATAAATTACAGTTAAATAGTATAAAAATGACACCTGAACAAAAAGCTCAGGTGTCATTTTTTCTTTACCAATATCATGTAAAAAACAGATTGATCTTATTACGATTTTATTCTCTAATTCCTCCTATCCATTGTTTTAGTTTGTTGATTTGTTCTGTAAAGAAAGATTCATGATCCTGTGCGTCTTCATTCTCAACAAGCAGATGTTCGTAATACGTTCCTTTTAGAAATTTTCTTAAAAGCCCCTCGCCTACTATTGGTTCGTAATCGTTTAAGGCTTGTGCTGCTTTAAGCAAATGGCGAATATCATACTGTAACGGATTGATATCCGGTACTTGTTTGTTCAAATTCAACAATTCATAAACGGCTATTCTGGCAGTTCGAACAGAACTTTCCATGGTAAAGACAATATCATTATTAGTTTCTACAAATTGTCCCACTAATCCTAAATTTGTACATCCTTCCGGAACTACCTGCGGACGGTCGCCTTTTGCTCTTGGCATAAACATAGAGGTGATATACGGCATAAATGCACTGCGAACAATAGTGTTTTCTACGATATTATCGAGCTGGTCAATAATTCCTAAATGATACGCCAATTCTGCCAAAAGCTCATTACCGGTACATTGCGGCATCGTTTTTTTGATATAATCGCCTTCTTTGTCCATAAAAAGGGCATAGATCCAGATTACCAGAATATCATCTGGCTGGTCAGGAAAATGCGGCTGTCTGTTGCAAGTAAAGCTCATTAACCATTTTGAATCGCTAATCGTAACAATTCCTCCCGTTGCCGTTTTTCCTGAGTAAGGATCGTTTACACACAACTCTTTTACTTTATCAACAAACGCTGAAGGTTTACAGGTAAGTGTAGCCGATTCCCAGGAAGATTTTTCGATATTTCCGCAGAACTTTTCAGGTTTTCCAAAAACAGGGGATTTCGCAGCCAGGTTTTTCCATAATTTCCATCCCGCACTTTGTCCACTGTTGTTTTTATCCAAATCAATAGCCGGAGCCATTAGATTGTCACCATAAAAAGTATCCTCTGTCATCGAGCCTGTTGTGGCAATTACGTAATTGTCTTTGCCTACGGGAATGCTTTCTTCTTTGCCGTCTTTTTCTATAATGATGGCTTCAACAACTTTTCCTTCAATATCACTATGAATATCTAAATCTTTTACAAGTGTGTTAAGATCAATTTGCACACCTTTGCTTTGTAAAAATTTTCTAAGCGGTGTCACAAAAGTATCGTACTGATTGTATTTTGGGAAAACGAGACAAGACAAATCTTTCATCCCGTCGATAGCGTGCAGGAAGCGGTGCATGTATAATTTACACTCTAATAAACTATGCCAGTTTTCGAAGGCAAACATCGTACGCCAGAAAAACCAAAAATTACTTTCTAAAAAAGATGTACTAAAATATTGTTCGATCGTAATGTCATCCAGGTCTTCTTTCTTTTTAAGCAATAGTTTTATGATCGAAAGCTGGTCTTTTTTCTCTAATCCAAATTTACTAAAATCTTTGATTTGTCCCTTTTGATGAATCAATCTCGCTTTCGAATAATTCGGGTCGTTGTCATTTACCAGACGGTATTCGTCTAATACGCTGTAAGGAGCCGGCAGCTCAAGGGCCGGAATGTCCTGAAATATATCCCAAAGATTCTCGTAAGTCATATCCATCTCGCGGCCACCACGAATAATATAACCGTCTGTAGTATTTCCGGCACCGTCCAGCGAACCGCCATCAACATGCAGCTGGTCCAGAAAAATAATGTTCTCGCCCGGAACATGGCCGTCACGAATAAAATAATAGGCTGCCGCCATTCCTGCGATACCACTTCCTACAATATAAATTTTACTGTCTTTATACGATTTAACCGGAATGGCTTTATTGCGCTGATAATTTCCTATCTGATCTGAAAAAGGCATTGTTTTTTCAGGTGTATTAATTTGAATCTCTTTACTGGAGTCAGGTTGGTGATTTACTTTTCCATACTCTTTAGAACCCTTTAATAATTTTTCGAATTTTGAAGTGGTAGAACTCATAATTAATCTATTTTTTGATTTACTCAAAGTTAAGAGTACCTGCAGGATAATGTGCATCCCGAAATTCAGTATTGCTATCCCGAAATTCCTTTTTTCGTGAGCGTATTGAAATAACAGCAACTTCATATTTTAGGTTCCACACTAAAGGAATTATCAAAATACTTCATTCAAATAAAAATTAAAAACCTCAAATCCTTTGACTTTGAAGGTTTAGAATGTTTGTATCTTAATTTTTCAAAGCTTCAAGTGGTACAGAAAATTTAAAGGTACTGCCCTTTCCCAATTCACTTTCGGCCCAGATTTTACCGTGATGTCTGTTTATAAGTTCACTGCAAAGCAGCAATCCCATTCCGTTTCCGATTTCATTCTCCGTTCCTCGCTGAATCACCTTTCCATTCATTTTAAACAGCTTTTCTTTTATCAAATCAGGAATTCCTATACCATTGTCTGTTATGGATATTTCTGCATTTTGATGTTTCTTTTGCACTTTAACGGCAATTTTACCATTCCGGCCTGTAAATTTAATCGCATTGGTCAAGAGGTTGCGTACAATCGTATCCATCATATTTTTGTCTGCTTCAAGTTCAATTTGTTCCGTTGATTCAAACAAAAGAGCGATATTTTTACTGAATGCCGCATTTTGGTTCAGTTTTATATTTTCATTGATCAATTCATTCAAAGTGATTTTTTCCGGACTGTAAACCATCATTCCGGTTTGCGTCGTCGACCATTCTAAGAGCTTGTCCAGTAATTTGTAAATGTTTTTATTGGATTGATGCAGCACTTCTACAATCTCACTGATTTCTGCGCGGCTGCCTTCTTTAATATCTTCTCTCAATAGTTTCGAAAGTGCTACTGAGGATCCCAATGGACCTCTTAAATCATGGGCAATTATAGAGAAAAAAATATTCTTATCGTCTAGCAGTTTCTGGATTTTAAGATCTTGTTTTTCCTTTATCAATAACAAAAAGCCAACCGTACCAATGAGAGCAAACAAAAACAAACCAATACTGTACAGGCTATCAAATGTGATATTGATAAAAAATATCTTTTGCGGATTACAATACATATAAATTGCCCGAAGCAATAACAGGATTTCAAATCCTGCGAAACAAAAGGCGTATAAATTCCGGGAAAAGTTATGTTTATTTTCTTTAAAATGACTGACCGTTGGAGGTAAATAAATGGCAAATACGCCAATCAACATAATTAAAATTCGGGTATTAATCGAAGCTTCAAATACTATGGCAACATTTAGCACGACAGCTGCCATAATAGTAATGGCGATCTGCAATTGATAACGTTTCTTTGATTTTATCCGAAGCGATAACAACATGGCGATCGTTTCGTAACCACAACCTAAAAGAAGGATCGTATCCGCCATACTGACGGAGATAATATCTGAAACAACGCCTCTTAAAAGAATCAGTATCCAGCCCACTGTTACTAATAATTTTGCAAAGCCAAAACTATTCAAAATTTTCCTGTTATCACTTGTTGCGTACGAAAGTGAATAGCTAAAAATAAGAATACACATCAATAAATTCCCCCAAAAATATACTATAAAAACGGTATTGGGATCGAATGGCAAGGGTTGAAACATGATGTCTTTTGGAGTATTAAGAACGGATAAAGTCAGTAATAAATTTTAGTTACAGAAACATCGTTTTTAGCTAAAAAAAGCGTTTCTCTTTTTTGCCCCACACCTAATTAGTGTGTTGAAACAATTGCGCACAACGAGTTATTTTAAAGTTTTTTGGAGTCATTCTTTAATAGATTTAATATAATAAAAAGTGTGGGGCTTTTTGATAAAATAAAGATCACAAAGTCCCGCCAAATCAGGCCGTAAAGGTCACTATTCAGTCAGGATATTTTTAATTAAACAAGAACGAAATGTCCTGAATAAGACTTTTTTGTCCTTGTTTGGTAATTTTTTGAACATGAAGCCTGAATATATTTGAAGCAAAAAATCCTCTTCATGTTTTCAATATTCAAATCAAAATTTTATCTGAAAGAAATACTACCTGATGGCTATATTGATATTCATAACCATGTACTGGCAGGTATTGATGATGGTGCCAAAACACCGGAAGAAACAAACTATCTGATAGCGCAAATGAAAGCGCTTAACATTAATACAGCTATTGCCACGCCGCATACGTTTAACGGGCTCTGGAATAATACGTCTGAAAGCATACAACAGGCTTATGAAACAGCACTTCAAAATGATGCCAACAAGTTGTTTCTGAAAAGATATGCAAGCGAATATATGCTGGACAATACATTAATAGAAAAAAGCAAAAACGAAAAATTACTATGTTTGTCTCAGAACTATCTCCTGATCGAGTTCAATCTCTTTAATAATCCTCTGAACCTGTTTGAAATGTTATTCGAGTTAAAGACAAAAAATTATCAAATAATTATAGCGCATCCGGAACGTTATCTTTATTTTCATAATTCTTTTAGTAAATATCAAAAACTAAAAGAATATGGTGTGTTTTTTCAGCTCAACTTACTTTCGTTAACAGGCTATTACGGCAAAAGTATTCAAAATCAGGCAATACAATTGCTTAAAAATGATTTGTATGATTTTACGGGATCAGACATTCATAGTGCCACTGAAATCAATCAATTTAAAACAGTGCCCATGCAGATTCCGGACAGAAAAAAAATGGCGCGTTTGCTGGAAAACAATAAAATCTTTCTTTAGATCAAAACGGGTACATAAATAAGAGCTTTATCTTATTCTTTTACAAAAAAAGACACGAAACAAAAAAAGCTGTTCGATCTGAACAGCTTTTTTACCAACAATAATTAGGTCGCATTTTACTTTTGACCAATAATTTGCCACCTTAAATTTTCAACACACTTTTTATTTAAAATGTGTTTACTTTTTTTTGAATTAATTTCTACTTTTTTCTAATTGCATAGAAATGCTAATGTTTTTTATTCTTTCCTTCAGCACTTCTTTAATAACCTCATACTTTTCTATTGTTTCTAATTCTTCATTGACGCTGATGTAAAATTTTATTTTTGGCTCAGTTCCGCTTGGTCTGGCACAAATTACAGAACCATCTTCAGTATAATAAATCAGGACATCTGCTTGGGGCATGTTTATGATTTCTGATTCGTTATTCAACAAATTATTTGATACGGATGATTTGTAATCTTCGATTCTCACTACTCTTTGACCGTTAATTTCCCTTAAAGGGTTTTCTCTTAAATTCACCATCATTTTATTGATTTCAGCCAATCCATCGATTCCTTTTTTGGTAATCGAAATCAGGTGCTCTTTATAAAAACCAAAATCGATATAATGCTGCAATAATGCCTGGTAAACAGAACTGTTATTTGCTTTGGCCTGTGCAGCCACTTCGCAAATTAATAAACTGGCTGCAACCGCATCTTTATCGCGAACGCTGTCTCCTACCATATAACCAAAGCTTTCTTCTCCTCCGCCAATAAATTCGAGTTCCGGAAAGTCTTTGATCATTTTGGCTATCCATTTAAAACCTGTTAAACCGCTTTTATAAGCAACACCATAAGCGGCGGCCAATTCTGCAATCATTGGGGTTGAAACAATAGTAGAACCTATGAATTGTTTGCCGTTTATTTTCCCTGCTTTTTTCCATTGCTCTAATAAAAAAGCCGTCATTAAAATCATGGATTGGTTTCCGTTTAACAAAACCATTTTTCCATCATTGTCCCGAACAGCTACTCCTAAACGATCACAATCAGGATCAGTACCAATAACAATATCAGCGTTGGTTTTTTCTGCTAATGCCAAAGCCATTGTCAGGGCTTCGGGTTCTTCGGGATTTGGAGATTTCACAGTCGGAAAATCTCCGTTGGGTACTCTCTGCTCTTCCACAATATGTACATTTTTGTATCCTGCCAACGCTAATGTATCCGGTACAACGGTTATAGAAGTTCCGTGCAACGACGTAAAAACGATGCTCAGATTATCTTTGGCCTGATCAGAGGTGCTAAAACTGGCATTTTGAACTGATGATTTCACAAAAGCCTGATCTATTTCAGTATCGATATATTCAATTAAAGCATCATTTGCTTCAAACTTAATCTGACTGTATTCTAAATCTTCAATGGCTTTTATAATTTCAGCGTCCTGAGGCGGTACAATTTGTCCGCCATCTTCCCAATACACTTTATATCCATTATATTCCGGTGGATTATGAGATGCTGTCAATACAATTCCGCAATGACACTTGAGGTATTTTAGAGCAAAAGACAATTCGGGCGTAGGTCTGAGACTCGAAAACAAATAAACCTGAATACCATTGGCAGAGAAAACATCAGCAACAGTTTTGGCCAGTGTGTCACTATTATGACGGCAATCGTATGCAATAACCGCTTTAAGCTTTTGATCCGGAAATACCTTATACAAATAATCCGATAATCCCTGAGTGCTTTTGCCTAACGTATATTTGTTGATACGATTATTACCAACACCCATTACGCCGCGCATTCCGCCTGTGCCAAATTCAAGATTTTTATAAAAACTTTCTCTTACTTCGTTCGGATGGAAAGCAATCATTTCGTTTACTTTATCTTGTGTTTCCTGATCAAAAACGGGCGTTAACCATTCTTGTGCTTCTTTTAAAATACCTATTGCTAAATTCATTTGGATTGCTTTCAATTATTTATTTTTTTTTCCACTTCTGAAACCATGATTTTTTCTCTGTTTCTCTTCCGTAACCATAGCCATAACCGTAGTTATATCCGTAACCGTAACTTGAACTAAAATCAATATCATTAAGTACATAACCCATATTGATGATTTTTTTATCCTTAAACAATTTTTTAGAATAAGAGATCAGCGTTTTTTCTGTCACTCCGGAACGCAAAACAAATAAAGTGGTTTCAGCATACTTAGAAATCATAAGGGTATCACTCACCAATAAGGTTGGAGGTGTATCAAATATAACAATGTCATACGCTGCTTTTACTTCCTCGATAAAGGTGGCAAAACGCGGATTGGATAATAACAGGGTTGGATTTGGTGGTATAATTCCGGGTAATAAAAGATCAAACGGAAATTCGCCTTCTCCGTTACTGCGCAATAAATCTTTCCATTGTATCGTATTATCGTGCAGATAATTACTCAATCCATGGCTGTCTTTGCTTACATCTTCTAAATTCCTGTGCAATTGGGGATTTCTAAAATCAACACCTATAATAATTACTTTTTTATCAAGTTGTGAATAAGCAGTAGCGAGATTATAAGAAACAAACGTTTTTCCTTCTCCCTTGATAGAAGAAGTAACAAATATTACGCTTCCTTTTTTATCTTCGGTATAAGGAGTAATAAAATTAGTATTATTCGCTAAAGTTCTAAAGGCTTCTGTGTTCTGAACCTGAGAATCTTTGTCTTCTTTTAGGGTAGGAAGTTCTACTAAAACAGGAATATTAGCGGCTATGTTTTCGACATCTGCTGCCGAATATATTTTATTATCTAATTTGAAAATTACAAATAAAATCGTAAACGGGAACACCATTCCTAAAAATAAAGCGATCAGGACAATCTTGCTTCTTTGTGGAGAAACTGGGTAAATATCTGTAATAGCGTAATCTATAATTTTAGTATTTGCTACTGTAACTGCCAAATTGATAGAAGCTTCTTCTCGTTTTTGAAGTAACAATAAATACAAACTTTCTTTTAGGTTTTGCTGACGCTCGATACTACGCAATACTTTCTCTTTTTCAGGAATAGAAGCAAAACTTCCGTCGGCTGCTTTTTGAGCTGATTCGCTCTGAACAAGTGTTGTTTGTAGTTGCTGCTTAAACCCTTTTACAGAATTGATGATATTGCTTTTTAAACTTACCAGCGTACTCACCAAAAGCTGAAGCGACGGATTATTAGTTCCTGCACTGGTCTGCAATTTTTGATACGATAAAACAGCTGTATTGTAATCTGCTACCAATTGATTGATCGTAGGATTCTGTATGCCTATATCTGCCGGTAAAAGTTCGAATGCTTTTTGAGATTCGATACTTTTCCTGAGCAAATCGGCTAATAATAACTGTGATTCTATATCAAATGAAGCTTGCTCCTTGGCTGTTTTCTGAAGAATACTTGAACCGGCATCTTCCTGAATAAAACTAAGATTATTGCTTCTTTTGTATTCTTTTTTGGAACTTTCTATAGAGTCGAGTTCTTTTCTTAAATAGACAAACCGATCGTCTACAAAATTAATTGTCCTGCGCGAAACCTCTTGTTTATCCGTAATTCCATCCGCCTCAAAAACATGGATCAAATTATTGATAATCGCTTCTGATTGAGGTCCGTTAGTGCCTTCTAATGAAATCGAAAGAATGTCGCTGTCTTTTCCCTCGGCATCCACTTCAAAGGCATTACTGAGTTCTAAAGCGGTTTTATTAAGTGGTTTTAGCACTACATTATAACTCTTATCAATATTTTTTGTGATGTTCGCGCCTAAAGCTGGTTTTATGCTTATGGGCAAATGGGCAATTTTCTGATTCGAAGTATATCCTGTGATTTCAAACTTTTGTCCTGATAAAACATCTAAAATGTTATATCCCGTCGGGGTTACCTTTATCGTGTATTGCAACGCATCTTTCAGGTTTGTGATATTATTATCGTAGCTTACAACAAACGGGGCATTGTATATTTGCTTGGATCGCACCGTAGAATTATAATAATATTCTACGTTCAGTTTTAAATTCTTAACCACTTGTTCAGACAGGTGCACTGATTTGAATAAAGCGATTTCATTTTCTAAATTAATATTCGATTTATTAAATAGTTTCGTGACATCTAATGTAAAATTTGAACTTTCCTTATCCAGTAATAATTTTACTTTCGCTTCAGATTTATAGACAACATCAGCATATCTTAAATAAGTAAAAACAGCAAAAAGTGCGATTATAATTGTGATTAAAAACCAGGGCCAATACCCTAAGTATTTGCTCAGCATTTGTTTTAACTGTACAGAGTTTTCGTCTTCTATTGGGTCAAAATATTCATTTTTATCTGTATGCATGAGCTTTTTATCTGGTTAATAATATAATCGAACTTAATATCAGCGAAGCAATTGTAAGTACAGTACCTGTACTGCCTATAAATCCTGCTGTTTTTACTTTTGCGTCATTTGGGTTCACCACTAATACGTCGTTTTGGCGAATCTGGTATTTCGGATCGTTCATCCAGTTTACAGTGGTCAGGTCAACACTCATCATTATTCTTTTGCCTCCTGACTCCCTAATTAATAAAATATCATTTCGCTTGGCGCTTATTGTTAAATCTCCCGCATATCCTAAAGCTTGCGGAACAGAAAGCGACTGCTCTAAAAAGGTGTAAGTTCCAGGTGATTTTACCTCACCGAGAACCGTAACTTTAGCATTCAAAATTCGAATCGCAACAGTAGGATTTACTAAATGTCCTCCTTTTTCCAGTTCTAGCTTAATTTTTGTTTCTAAATCAGTTACAGATAATCCTGCTGTACTCAAGGATCCTAAAATAGGCAGTACAATGGTTTCGTCAGGAGAAACAAGATATCCCTGAACTTTTAGTATATCTAATGTAGAATTGGTTGGTGTGTTTCCTGTTTGTATGTTGTAAGGTAATGCTGTCTCAGGAACCAAAGCGCCAATTCGAACACTTAAAATATCATTTGGCTGTACTAAAACAGCTTTGATAGCAGTTGCTGCTTGAGAATAATCAGCAGCATCCTGAAAATAGAGGATATCTTTTCTTGAAGCACAGGATGAAAACAGAATAACGATAAATAGTAAAATGCAGGGTAGACGATTCATATACAATATAATAATTATGGGGTTAAAAAGACAGAACTAGTATTGCAGTTTTACAATACCTGAATAAGTAGAGATGCAATTGATTAGAACAGACTAATCAATTAATTGGATTCTAATTGGAATTTTTGTTTCGCTTTCATATTGTCATTCAGTTTAGACAATCGGTGCAGCTGTTTTTTCTGTACTTTGTCTTTGATATAAAAACGGTATAATTCCTTGCCAATAAAAAAACCGGCAATAGAAACGCCGGAGATAAAACCGGCTAAATAAGAGGTGATGGTGATATTCATAACATTTTTTTTAAGGTTTAAAAAGCATTTTCATCCCCTTTCAGGGTTACAATTACGGTTAATACACAAATTTTAATATCTTTTATGAGACTCCAGTTTTGCAAATAATCGATATCAGCCTTTACTCTGCGCTGCATATCCGAGACTTTTTTAGTTTCTCCTCTATAGCCGGAAACCTGGGCCAAACCCGTAATTCCGGGCTTTACAAAATGGCGGACCATAAAATTATTAATCTGTTCGTTGTAGTCCTGCGTATGCTTGAGCATGTGAGGACGCGGTCCTACTACACTCATGTTTCCTAATAAAACATTAAAAAACTGAGGCAGTTCATCAATACTAGTTCGTCTGATAAATTTTCCTATGGGGGTAACTCTCGCGTCTTCTTTTTGAGCCTGTAAACTGTCACTTTGGGTATTGACGGTCATGCTTCTAAATTTATAACACCAGAAAGCTTCATTCTTTTTTCCTGTGCGAAGTTGTTTGAATAAAACAGGTCCCTTACTTTGCTTTTTGATTATGATAGCCATTAACGGATACAGCCATGATAATATAAAAACCAATACTGAGAAACTAAAAACAATATCGAATACCCGTTTGGCCAATCGATTGTAAGCGTTCTGCAATGGTTCGTGACGCGGACGTATTACATGAAAATTTTCGAAATTAGAACTGCTGAAGGAAGATTTTGAAATCATCGATAAATCAGGAACAAATTTCAAACGCATACAATACCGGTCTGCCAATTCGAAATAACCGTTCAGGTCGTCTATAAATTGTGGTTTTACTACAATATACAATTCCTGAATACCGTTTCCTGAAGCTCTCAGAATAGCATTTGACAGTGCTTCGCCAAATGTTGATTTATCTGTAAAACTCTCTTCATTGATGTCATTGATAATTCCGGGAAAATCATAAAAATAAGCGTTGCTCTCCAGTTTTGAAGCCAATTGTATGCTGGTAGTATTAAAACCCCAAATGGCTACTGTAAAAGGCTTTTTTATAAATTTTTTAATATTATTTAAAACCAGCGTAAAAATAATTCTGGACAGGAAAAGGTAAAAAAGCAAATAACTGAATTGCAGCAAATTGGCATCAATTGCCAATCGATACTCAGCGGCTCCCTGAAAAACAAGCAGGTAAACCTGCCATAAGATACATTGGCTTAGAAAGACACGCCAGCTGTTGCGATAAAAAGTAGTGAGGCTAAAAATAGTATCGAGTCGGTACAGATTAAAATATAAGGCCGCTAACAACCAGCCCACTACAGCAAAGAGATAACTGTTTTCGATAACAAAAATATTCCATTGTACAGAAGCTTCTGTAAAATTGAAAAAGAGAAAGATACCTCCGATTATCGCAAAAAAATCAGATAGGATACTGCAAAAAATAAAAGTAAATTTATGTCTATTACGCATTTTTACTAAATAATAAGTTGATTTTTTGAATTAAATGATACACGAAACAACCGAAAATACCTCCTGAAATTCCAAAGAAAACATCCATGAAATCCGGCTGACGCGTTGCTATAAAAAATTGTCCGCCTTCTGCCAGGCAAACCACCACAGCAATTATTATAAAATTTTTTAATCGAAAGGGCGATTGGTTTGCAGCGCCGGCAGCATTCGAAAGTCTTTGCCATACTTCCAGTAAATATCCCAGAACTACAAATGGTACGGCAGTTCGCAGATTATAATACTCATTGCTCCATTTCCTGATCCAGAGCGGCAAATACGTTTCGGTTTCCAAACCCGGATTGTGAATCCATGAGTAGTAAAAAATACTACCCGTACATACTAGCAAAAAAATAATAATGGTACTTTTTTTCCATACATTCTGTGTTTTCATTCTGTGATAATCGGGTACTCAAAAATTAGTTGATATATTGTTTCAGCGCTAGTAGTTTTTTCAGAAAAACAGCCCTGAAGGCTGATAAACCATGATATTTATAGATACGGTAATCTTCATACAATACTTCAAAAGCTCTTTTATAAGAAGTACTCAATCCGCCCATTCTCATTTTTACCACATAACTGCTGAGGTAGACTAATTTTATTTTATTGACAAATAAGTAGCGAAGCAGAAATTCAGTATCAGAAGCAATTTTAAAATTCAAATCATACACTCCTAATTTTTCAATCACCTGTTTTCTAAAATAAACCGTGGGATGCAAAGGCAGCCAGCCTGTTTTTAATTTTTCGAAAACATACTCTCCCCCTATTCTGTTGCGGACTATTTTTTCTTCGGCATCGTTTGTAACGTATATCCCGTCGCCATAAACGCCCTCAGTCTGAGTGTTACGGTCAAAAGCAGTTACGATTTTACTGACCACGGCGGCATCATAAAACTCGTCATCTGAGTGCATCAGACCAATAATATCTCCTGTCGCCATTTTCAAACCTTTGTTGATCGCGTCATACATACCTTTATCCGGTTCTGAAATGTATTGGGTAATTTTATCCGCATAAGCCTGAATAATACCTTTTGTACCGTCAGTCGAATTTCCGTCGATCACAATGTATTCGATATTGGCATAGTTCTGATTCAAAACACTTTCTATACATTGGGCAATAGTATTTTTTCTATTGTAGCAAATCGTGATTATAGAAACTTTCATAAATTATAGTATTGTTGCAAATTATTGGCGTGGTGTTATATAAACACGGATAGTGAATGAGCTTATAAATTGGAAATAGGAATGAAACAGAAACCTTTATATACTGCGATTCTCTACCATCCAGTTTACTGTTACTTTAGTGCCCTCTATTCTGGATACAGGTAGTTGAGGAGCCAGCTTTCTGATCTCAGATAAGTCGAAAAAATTATCTGTAGTCATGTTTTTTAATCGGAAACTGGTCATTGGAAATTTAATTCGGACTAACTTCAGGCAATCACCCAAAAAAGCGGTCAGAACAAAAATGCCATAAGGAATATTGTGGATTTTTATGCTTTTTGTTCCGGCAATTTCATCTGCCCAGGAGGTAATATTATAAGGCTCATAATCCCCTAAATAAAATATTTTCTGATCTGCCTGCACTTTATCTGACGCAATAATGGATTGTATCTGGTAAATAAAATTATCGATATAGCCGTACGTTTTTTTACAGGCCTTACTACCCATGTGAAAGTATTTTCCGGAAAGTACTATTTTGAAAAAAAGGTTGTAGGGTTCATCAAAATAAGGTCCCCAAATAGAAGTTGGTCTTACAATAGTCCAGGTATATTTAGGATTATGCTCTGTTATGACTTTTTCAGTTAACACTTTACTTTCCCCGTAAACGGTATGCGGTGCAAAATCAGTAAAATCCTGCGGTACATAACCCGGTCGGCAAACATACATAGACGAAGCAAAAATGACTCTTTTTAGATTTTTTAACTGATCCAGAACAAACAGTAAGTTTTTTACCCCGCCAATATTAGCATCATACTCTTCTAATGTTTTTCCGTTCAGGTCTGTTCTGGCTCCTAAATGAATTACATACGCCGGATCGAATGAAAGTATTACGCTTTCTAATTCCTGCCTGTTGCATAAATTTACCTTTCTAAAAATAGTAGTATGCTCCTTCGATTTAGGTTCCTTAATATCGATACTCACGACCTGATGATTATCTTTAAGCAATTTACTGATCAAATTGGTACCAATAAATCCTGATCCTCCGGTGATTAAAAATTTTGCCATTTTTATAATTTTAAATTCTGTCTTTTATTGCAATAGCAGGCGTTCCTACACATATTTTACCAGCAGGCATACTCTTTAGTACTGAACTTCTGGCTGCGATTATCGAGCCTTTGCCTATGGTGACGCCCGGTGCAACATAAACATCATTGGTGAGCCAGCATTGATCTTCAATAACTACCGGTTCTGAAAAAATATCAAAAGAAACTTTATCGTATTCGTGTCCTCCCGTGTTGATGTAGACTTTATGTGCCAGGGCAACATGACTGCCTATTGTGATTTTGCCAAGGCTGTACAAAACATTGTCCTCGCCGATCCAGCTATAATCTCCTATTTCTATATTCCAGGGATAAGTAACTTTTACGGTAGCCCTTAATAATACTCCTTTGCCAATTTTAGCCCCAAACAACCGAAGAAGAAACCTGCGCCATCCATAAAAAAACTGGGGAGACAATGCGAAAAGTGTTCCTTGTACGATCCACCATAATTGTACTGTAATTTTAGATTTTCCGCGAAAGGTTTTGGGAACGGAAAATTGTTTTAAATCCTGATAGATCATTTAAATAAGTGATTTTAAAACTTTGTTTAATTTTTCGGCAGCGCTTTTTACATCAAAATGTTTTTGATAAAGTAAAAATGCATTTTTGCCCATTTCTTCTTGTTCTGTTTTACTCAGTGCTTCCCATTTTTTCAGAACTCCAAGAACACCATTAAAGGTATCTGCACTGACCAATCCTCCTCCTCCTTCTTCTATCTCCCTGTAAATATTGACCTTATCCGTAATTAATACCGCTTTTTCGCAAGCCAGTGCTTCGACAATCGCAATACCAAAATTCTCCTGATGACTTGGCAATAAATACGCCTGGCAATTGTAGAAAGCGCCCCATTTTTCATCGCCCTCGAGCATTCCTGAAAAATGGATTTTTGAATTTTCAGCTGCCATTTTGATCATTTCCTGTCCGTAGGCAGATTCATTTGGTCCGGCAATTACTAATTCCGGAAGAGCGGGATTGTTTACAGACAATTGGCTGTAGGCCTGAATCAATAAATCGACTCCTTTTTTTTCGTGAATCCTGCTTAAAAAAAGCCAGTATTCCTTGTGCAATAATTCCGGACATTTTTTATAAAAAGCAGTATCAAATTCCGGCTTTCTTACTGGTGGCGGCTGAATTCCGTAACTTACATTGATTGCCTTTTTAGGACTATAGCCTTCAAAAGTGGTTGCAGCAAGCTGCAATTCTTCCTGACAGGTATAAAAAATAGCATCTGCCTGATTGATACATTTTTTTTCGATAAAAAACCAAACCAACTCGTTTCGCAATGCCTTCCATTTTCTGTCAGCTGCGGTCTGAAAATAAGGATCCAGCATTCCGTGTGGCATAATAACCACTTTGGGCGCTTTTTTACCAGACTTTTTCAAAGCATTAACTGCCTTGTAAACTACTAAATTATAATGCTGCCAAAGTCCGTGAACCATTACAAGATCATAATTCAGAGCGTTTTTTATCAGCCAGTTGTACAATAAAGGCTGGTATTGATAAGAGGTTTTCCCTTTTCCTATTTTATGAATAATAAAATCATCTTTTGTGGTATACTCTTCCGCTGCATTATCCAAACATACTACTTCGACCTCTGTACCTAATTGCTTAATAAAAGGATTTACATTGCGTATTCCCTGACAAGGCCCTCCACTTTTTGGATTCATGGAGGTGATAACTCTGAGTACTTTCATTTCTTGTTTATGGTTGTTTGTTTTAAAATCAGTGCTAAAACAGCTGTATGCTTGAGATCTAAAAGCGCTCTAACTTTAGTACTAACTGATATTCCTCTTCTAATTGATTCAGAAAAAGTTCGGTATCAAATTTTTTAATAGCTTCTAATCCTGTTGCAACGCATTCCTGTCTTTCTGCTTCAGAAAGATGTATGATTCTGGTAATTTGTCGGGCTGATTCAGAGCTCCATTTTTCAACTAATACCCACTCAAAAGGGCGTCTTTCTATTAGGAAAAAATCAGCAAAACCAAGAATCTCTGTCATTGGAGCTCTATTGGTCGTGATTACGGGACAGCCACATGCCATTGCTTCTGCTATTGGCCAGCCAAATCCCTCATCGAGCGATGGAAACAATAAACACGTTGCGCCGGAATAAGCGGCATTAATATACTGGTCCTCAAGACCTATAACAAAGTGGATATCTTTTTTGTATTCTGCTTTTTCATACACCACTTTTAGTTGGTCTGCCGGTTGTGCGCCTACCAATAAAAGGGGTAAAACCACGTCTGATGAAGCTCTCCAGGCATCATAAATTTCAATTACTCCTTTTCTGTTTTTATAAAACTGATTGCCGCCCACATGCAGAATATAACCTGCTGACAGATCGATGTTCAAAAGATTGTCGAGCGAATTACGCGCAGAATGTGCGTCTAAAACCTTAAATTCCCTGTTCAGACCATTATAACAAACCGCGGAGGATGTTATGTCCCCTTCGTGCAATTCATGCAGGTCTTCCTGAGTTTTTTTTGAAATCGATATAAAATGCTTTCCTTTCGAAAATCCTCTCCTGATAAAATTCTGATAGATTTTTCCGGTTTCACGCGTAGGATTCTCCGGAATCTTTCCTAAAGCTGAATTCAGGGCTAGAAAATCATGACAATGAATGACATGCGGCTTCGTTTTTACTAACGGTACCCACGGACCTAACGCCTGATCTGCAAAAACAAAAATCGTATCGTCAGAACAACGTCTGAGTTTTGATTTTACTTTTAGAGGAAAAACAAAATACTGATCGATATAGCCTAACCATTTCTTAATGGGCGAAAAAGGCAACTTATGAAAGAACGGTTCCGGTTTCCAGATCAGCACTTCGTAGCCCTTTTGCTGCATACCGTCGGCCAGCATTTTTGCATACCTGGGCATACTTTGTGATCCTACAAAAACTGGATGGGTAAATAAAACTATTTTCATGATTTTTTTCTGTCCGAATTATTTCAAAAACGTTGATTGTTTAAAATGATCTTCTCTTTTTCTTTGGCAGCTGTACCAGTTTAATAATAAAAACCAGCAGCCAAAAAATAAAACATTGCTGCCAAAACCCTCTTAAGATGTAAGCCAGCGGAACGATAGCACCAATAGAGTTCCGGAAAATGCCCAGAAAACCAAATATGTTTATTAGCCCAAGTGTCGAAAATAATATTGCGCCATTTTTGAATACTACCAAACTGTCCATTAATGTAAAAGAGAGAAATAATAATACAAACACGATTGGGAAACACCAATAACCAAATGTCGCCAAACCATCTCCTACCAGACTTGTCACCCGGAATCCGCCTAATGCCGAAGGGGTATGTGTACCCGTAAAATAAAGTTTATCACCGGGGGAATACTCTAACTCTTCTTTGTCTATAGTAATTCCGAGCAGGGATAAAAACGGAAGTGGATAAACGGCCAAAGTCTTTTCATAAAAACTTTTTTGCATTTTTTTATTACCATAGCCAATTTTATCCGCATAATATAAAGTTTGATCTACGACCCTCGCGTTACCATATCTGTTAATCATAAAATTATTCAGATACGTTTCGTCCCAGCCTCTGCTGTAGCTAAATACATTATCCTGCACTTCTATTGAGGTGTTTCTAAGCTTATCCATCAGCTTCTCGTTTTGCATGGTTTCGATGGTATTATCGAGAAGTTCACTCCGGCTCACGTCATTACGAATTTTTCTGTTGGCAAGCATTGCTAAAGAAATATCAGACAGAAATCCTAATCCAAAAAAGACAAAAAAGATGATAGCTCCAATTTTCCACGGGGCAAGAAGACTAAAAATAGAAATATTATCTTTTATGAGATACAGTATAAACAACAGAAGAACCGTAAAAATGGGATAAATCATCTGCTGACGGCTGTTTGCGGCAAAACTCAGCACAAACGTAAACGAAGCATAAATGATGACAAGATTACTGCGAAGCTTGTTGTAAGGCAGTCCTGATAATGTGGGAAAAAACATAATGATAGGGGCATATTGCAGGTACAACAGTCCTTCTAAAAACTTACTTCCCGCGTCTCCGTATTGTACTTCGTTTACCACTGCCAGACTTTTTATTCTGGCCAATAAGCCTACTAATCCCAAAATCCATAACGTGGATGGTTCTGTTTCGAAAAAATTCAGCTTGTATAAGGTACGCTGTATAATATTATTGCCTCTTCTTTTTCTGTAAACTACTGCGTAAAATGCCAATGAAGCTACAATGAAAATCAGGGTCTGAAAAAAAAAGGTTTCATACGGATTTTGAAAACCGTATGTTATGGGTTTTGATTCTAGTAATGTTGCAGGTAATGGAATAAAACTCGCCAGAAAAAGGGATGAAAATGCTAAAAAAGAAAACGGATGTTCCAGTATTATTCTCTTTTTAAAAAAAAGATTACGAAAGATCAGCCAGACGATTACTGTCATCACACAACCGGCAAAATTATGCCAGGAAGGAAAGAAAAATATTTCGCCAATTACCGAAAGTAATACTATTATATCAATGTACTTAATCACTGATTGCAAAGAAGTCCCTTTCCTTCGTATTTGTATATTTTCAGTCATTATTCAGTACAATTTTCAGCATTCTTTTTATTGATTCTTCATTAGAATATCCGGAAGTTTTACAGCGTTCTATTCCGCCTTCGACGATGCGTCTGCGTTCTTCTTCGTTGTTGAGATAGTAGCGGCATTTTTCTAAAAGTTCCTCATCGTTAGCAAAGAAAACGGCTTCCTTGTTTTCAGTAAACAATTCTAAATGTTCTGTTGTTCTTTCTGCCAGCATAAAACCGCCGCAGGCAGGAATTTCCATTGTTCGGGAAGTTTGGGTATCCGAATTCATTTTTCTTAAGAAACACAGGGATATTTTGAATGCCTGCAATGCTTTAGAATAATCTTCAGAATAAACTCCGGGTGCTATTTCAAGGTTTTCACTTTTATAGTCATTCCATTTTTTATCGCCAAAAACCTTCACTTTTATTCCATTTTTGGCCAGATACAAAATACTGTCACAGCGTTCCTTTTCCCAGGCACCAATAAATCCCACATCCCCGCCTAATTGCTGCATTTCATCTTCGCTAAGAATTCTGGGATAATGAAAAGTCTGCTCGTAATGCTTGTTCGTAAATTCTATTTTTCGGGCGCCAAGACGTCGCATGTCTTCCAGGATATATGATTTTGTTGTAAAGTGTATGTCATAAAGCGGAATACAATCGAGATAATTTTGACTCTGATTGTGCCGTAAAGCCATATTATCCGGCGAATAACTCACAATTTTTGTATTGGGAGAAAGTTTCTTTATATGATTCAGGGTTTTACTGTTTACCGTGATTCCTTTGTCTATCCAGACAATATCGTAAGGAGATTCGATAGCTTTATTTATAAACTTTTTTATTGTTTTGTTGGCTAATGAATTATCAGGCAATTGGATCGGCAAACCGTATTGAAACAAACGATTAGCAATTCGATACCAGATCGAAAAAGGTTTCTTGCGGGTATTCACCACATGAACTTCATCTGAAACCTTTTTTAATGCCCAATGACGGTGCAGACATGTATTAGACAAGCCTGACATGGTTCCTATAGATAATATCTTCACTTTATTATATATTTATAAGTACTGTTTTTTTTGATAAAAAACGGACTATGAAAGTTTTAGAATGCAGGTTCTTTAGTTTCTAATTGACTTATTTTCTTCTATTAAAGATTTTATGTCCTGAACAAATTCATCCGTCAGAGACAGACTTTCTTTTAGTGCATCGGGATAAATAACAGCCTGCGCAATATCTGCTGCCAAATCTCCTGAAAACAAGACTGGTTTGTATTTATAAAAATCATACTTCTCAGATCTTGGTGCAAATAGTATACATTTCTTTTTCATTAAAATGCTCCAGTACACGGCATGGTAACTATTGGTTAAAACCACTTCAGAGCTTCCGATAAATTCAATCATTTCCTTTAATGAAGCACTGTTTGTAATTTTATCAAATTCATGAATTTCCTGCGGAAGATGGTGCGGAACATCTTTATGTGCCACGACTCCAATATATCTCTTGACTGGATACTCCTGTTGTAATTCCGGTAAAGCACAGGTAGCGCAAGGCACATAACGAAAATCATTGTATTTGAAATCGCGAACTGCAACCAAATTAAAAGCTTTGAAATCGACTTTTCTATTGATTTTCTGCTTTGCATTAGAATTGAATCCTGCGGACCATACTACTGCTTTCCCGGCTTTTTTTGCCGCTTTATTGATATTATAGTTCCATTCGGGCATGGCGTTAAGCAATCCTCCGCCGCCTACCAGTATGACATCATTCTTTTTAATCAATGAAAAATCGACTTTATTTACATCGTGAACAATACACTTATAATGGTCAAATTCCGAAAGGAAATACTGATAATAACCACAAACTTTATCTCCGGTGTTATTGGTAATATATCGGTGTATAAAATGAATTGTTGGAGTTGTGGTCGCGTAATTGTCGTTTAATACTTTTGTGGTATATTTTTTTCCGGATCTCCAAATTTGAAACACGGTAAATAAATCGTACTTATTTACTAAAAGCCTGTAGGTATTTTTGATTGACATTGTTTTGGTATTTTATTGGCCTCTTTTCGAGCAATTAGTTCGCTGTAAAAGTTGCTTTACTTTTTTTTAAAATAAATTTTACCTGATCCCATAATCCCGCATACATTTCTTTAAAGCTGATGTTAAGAAACTTATTGTTATTCCTTACTGTGTATACAAAAAGGGCAAATTCTGTCAGTACTAGTGCCAAAGGAATCAGGTTCATATTGGGTTCTATTTTTAGAAACACATAACACAATGCTACTCCGGCAACCTGAGAGATTAAAAATACTATCGTAAAGCGAACGTGGGTGTTGGTAGAAAGCGGAATGACACTTGACAATCCTGAAAGGCAGGAAATCAGCAGTACAAACAACATTCCGATAAAGAAAACTTCATTGAAGACGATCGCATGTTTTGTCCACTCCAGATAGATTGTTTTTCCTGTAAACAAGAGTATAACAATACAAAACACAGTAGTCACAAATGTGATTACAAGTGATTTATTGTAAATGTTCAATATCGTTTTATAATCTTTTCTGCCGTAAGCTGCACAAATTTCAGGATTGATCGAAGTCGATAACATATTCATCATCTGACGCAGAAAATTAACGAGTGTTCTTGTTGTGGTAAAAACGACTAAAAAAGCTCCGCCCAGAAGTACATTTACAACAAATACCATCCCCTGACTCGAAACAGCCTGTCCTAACGGAAAAAACATAAAGGCTAGCGACGGTTTCATAATCGATTTAAAAACTGCACCATCAAAATTGCGCAGGTAAAGCCCTGAAGCAAATGTTTTTCGGGAACTCAAATGCTTGAACAAGATTCCCGCTAAAGACGGAATCAGGTATATCGTAAGCATTAAAATGATATCCATTTTGAAAAAGATCCCGCAAAAAAGTACAATCAGCTCTGCCATACGTATCAGGTTATCTGCTACAATAACCACATGAGTTCTTGATGTAGCCCTAAAAATACCGTGATACACTCTGCCGTACATCATAGCAAAAACTTCGCACAAGAGTAAAACAAAGGCAACAGAAGTTTCGTTTTCAGTAAAATGCTGTACTCCAAGCATTCCCTTGAAACCCCAAAGTGAGAAGATCAAACCGGAAATTAAAATAAACACACCAAATACCGCTAAGACAAATAAGAACGCATTGGTTTGCAATTTCAGACACGTCTCATAATCCTTTTGATTGTACTTAATAACAAATTCATTATTACTTGCCCGGTTGAGCCCCATATCCGTCATCGCAAAAAACGAGGAAAGCGCCGTAATCAATATCCAGTCCGCATATTTATCGATTCCCCAGTACATGATAAATAAGGGAACCATGGCGATCTGGTTCATAAAAGTAACCCCCATTCCAAATATACTTGCCGCGAAATTTTTTACTATTGACTCATATACTGACATAATTGTACATATTTTTAAGGTTTTAATGAGAGGATTTGCTAAAATATATTGTTCCTGTCCTGCCGAAAAAGAACAAAAAAGAAGACCCAAAGAATACGGCTGTACTTACTTATTACCGTAAGTACTTCAGCTGCAAGCATTAACACGGTTTATAATTGTACCCCAAAACAATTAAAAGAAAATTAGATATACTATTAAGAAGATTTATCTTTGTGTTAACGGCATGTCAGATACCGTAATCATTGGGTCTTTAGTTGGTTATTTATATGTTTTTGATTCGATTCTGCTATTATATTTAAACGTAATACGGGCGTATTTTTTCTGTACAGTGATCAATTAACTAAATTAAATGTTTCATCAAAATACACCCGTAAATCATTTCTGTACCCTCTTTTTGTTTCGAGGCAATCCAATACCCCAATATTTTTTATATTTCCAAACTTATTCACGAATTTAGGGCAGTGATTGCAAATTAATAACTGGATTCCGTGCGTATATAATCTTAACAAATCGATTAAATCATCTTCTGAATAAAACACAAAAACGATCAGAGAAAGCTCTTTATTTATTTCATTTCCATAGATAATTGCTTTTTTATTGCCCGTGATAAATTTGATGTCTTTGAACTCATATTTTAAAAATCTCGAAAAATAATGAAAGTCATCAAAAACCAATACTTTACTTTGATCCATACTTTTTAATTTTAAAAATTAATGTTTCATAAAAAAATATTTGAAACTATTATTACTGCTTCAATCGCTTTTCTTAAGATGAAAAATAAAAATTCAGCATTCTTTACATTCAAACTTTTTTGAAATCAGATTAGAAAGAAACTTTTTTTACATTTTCTACATTGGCCAGAAACCAGTTGTAGGTTTCCTCGATTCCTTCTTCTAAACCTACCTGATGTTTCCATCCCAATTGGTTCATTTTAGAACTGTCCATTAATTTTCGTGGTGTTCCGTCCGGTTTTGTTGCATCCCAGATAATTTCTCCACGATGTCCCACAATCTGCTGTATCGTCCAGGCAAGTTGCTGAACACTTAAGTCCTCTCCTGTTCCCACATTATAGAGATAATCCGGAAGTTGATTTTCTAAAGCAAAAACAACAGCCTGCGCCATATCATCTACAAAAAGAAACTCTCTCAGCGGTGTTCCTGTTCCCCAAAGTGTTACGGGTGAATGATCGTTTTCTTTGGCCTCATGAAATTTGCGTATCATCGCAGGTAAAACATGTGAACTTGTAAGATCAAAATTGTCGTGGATTCCGTATAAATTAGTAGGCATCAGACTCACGTAATCTTTTCCAAATTGTTTACGGATTGCTTCACAGGCTTTAATTCCTGAAATCTTAGCCAGTGCATACCATTCATTCGTTGGTTCCAAAGAGTCTGTCAGCAGGTATTCTTCTAACAAAGGCTGCGGGGCCAGTTTAGGATAAATACAAGAACTTCCTAAAAAGATAAATTTCTCTATTCCTGCGTGCAAAGCAGTATCAATAAGGTTATTCTGGATCTGCATATTCTCCATAATAAATTGATACGGATAATCTTTGTTCGCCAGAATCCCTCCTACTTTTGCTGCCGCATCAATAATGGCATCCGGTTTTTCTTTGGCGATAAAGGCTCTCACCGCTTCCTGATTGCGCAGGTCTAATTCCTGACTTGACTGACCTATCAGATTCGAATATCCTTTCTTTTCTAATGCTCTCCAAACTGCTGAACCTACCATACCGCGATGTCCGGCAATATATATTTTTGCTGTTGTATCTAAACCCATTTTTATTCGTAATAGTTCATTGTTTGATATCCTGCTTCTTCCAGATGATGGTCTTTTTTCATCAGTTTCACGTCTGATTCCATCATGTCAGTTACTAAATCCTGTAAATCATATTCCGGAATCCAGCCTAATTTAGTGTTGGCTTTGGTGGCATCACCAATTAGTAATTCGACTTCTGTTGGACGGAAGTAACGTGGATTTACAGCCAAAACTTCTTTTCCGATCTCGATTTGATATTCCGGATTACGACAAACGGCCACATAAGCCTTTTCGTCTACACCAGTGCCTGTGAACTCTAATTCTACTCCAACGTGCGCAAAACTCATTCTGACAAATTCACGTACCGGGGTTGTAGTACCGGTTGCAATAACCCAATCTTCCGCTTCATCAGCCTGAAGAATCATCCACATCATACGCACATAATCCTTAGCATGTCCCCAATCTCTTTGTGCATCAAGATTTCCCAAATAAAATTTGTCCTGCAATCCTAAGGCAATTCTGGAAACCGCACGGGTGATTTTTCTGGTTACAAACGTTTCTCCACGAATAGGCGATTCATGATTGAATAAGATTCCGTTGCAGGCGTACATTCCGTAAGCTTCTCTGTAGTTCACCGTGATCCAGTAAGCATACATTTTTGCAACTGCATATGGAGAACGGGGATAAAAAGGTGTTGTTTCTGACTGCGGAACTTCTTGTACTTTTCCGTATAACTCAGAAGTAGAAGCCTGATAAATACGGGTTTTCTTTTCTAATCCTAACAAACGAACGGCATCTAAAACACGAAGTGTTCCTAAACCATCTGCGTTTCCTGTATATTCCGGTATCTCAAAAGAAACCTGAACGTGGCTCATCGCTGCCAGGTTATAAATCTCGTCGGGCTGAATCTGCTGAATCAAACGAATTAAATTCGTGCTGTCGGTCATGTCGCCATAATGCAGTATAAAACGCTGATTATTGACATGTGGATCCTGATAAAGGTGATCGATACGATCTGTATTGAATAATGAACTTCTTCGTTTTACGCCATGAACGATGTAGCCTTTCTTTAATAAAAACTCACTTAAATAAGCGCCATCCTGACCAGTTACCCCTGTTATTAGTGCTACTTTAGCCATAATTATTTATCTTTTATTTTATTTTGATTTTTATTTTTCATCTTATATAGAGATGAACCCTGCCTTTTTTTAATTCCGATTTAGAAACTCATTCCTAAATCAGACAAGAACCTGATGATTCGAGTTGCTGATACACGTCTTTGACTTCTTGCGAATACTTTTTTTGCAGTACCAAAAGAGCATCAGGAGTATGAACCAACAGACAATTTTCAAGGCCTACAAAAGCTGTATGCACATCAGAACCGATTACAATATTTCCGTTGAGATCTGCTGAGTGTCCGTTTTGCATCAGATAATCGTATACTGCTTCAAAAGATCCCAGATCAGACCATTCGAAATGAGTAGCGACTACTTTTATATTTTTGCTTCGTTCCATTACAGCATAGTCTACGCTGATAGAAGGGATTTGAAGAGACAATTCATAATTGAGCAACCCATCGACATTGTCCTGCCAAACCAATTGGGCATTCTTATAAAGTTCCGGTTCCTGTACTTTAAGTTCTTCTAAAAAGAAACCTGCTTTGAAACAAAACAAACCGCTATTCCATAAAAACCTTCCGCTTTCGGTAAAAGAAATTGCTTTTTCTAAATCCGGTTTTTCATGAAATGCCAATACCGTATCTTCATCAAATTCGATATATCCGTAGCCCGTCTCCGGTCTTACGGGCTGTATGCCAAAAGTGACTAAAAAATTATTTTTAGCTAAATCGATTGCCTTCTCCAAAGCTGCTTTATATTGTACTTCTCCTTCTATAATATGATCAGAAGGTGTTACAATCAATATATCATCCGGATGTGCATTAAATGCGGCAAAAGCAATTGCCGCTGCAGTATTTCGTGGTGTGGCTTCGATAATATGCGTAAAAGGAACCGCTAGTTTTTTCATGACCTTTTCCGTCAAATGGCTATTGTCTCTATTGCCCACTACTACTACATCATCGGCCACCGCTGCATTTCGTTCCAGAGTCAGCTCAAATAAAGATTTACCCTCAAATAAATCCAGATATTGTTTGGGCTGACTTTTACGGGACAAAGGCCAAAGCCTGCTTCCTACTCCTCCCGTTAGTACAACATGTATTATTTTATTGGCTGAACTCATATTTTCTCATTTAATAATTCAATCTGAAAAACCTCCCTGCGCAAATTAGAGCTCGAAAAACGATGGTCTCTCGTATTGAAATAAAGCTCGATTCCCTTTTCTTCGCAATAGTTTCTTCCTGTAAAATCTCTGTCCTTATATTCATCACCCACAATACGCACGTCAATCTGAAAAGCTTTTAAGATATCTTCTAAATCCTGTTCTGTGGTATAAGGCACAATTTCATCAACAAACCTGCAAGCCTTCAATTGAATATAACGTTCTACGACTGTCTGCGTGGGTTTGTTTTTGGTAGGTCTGTCAATAGTTGGATCCGTTTGTAAACCAACAATCAAATAATCACAATGTAATTTCGCTTCTTCAAGCATTTTCACATGACCTGCATGCAATAAATCAAAAGCACTAAAGGTTATTCCTGTTTTCATAATAACTAAATATTGGTTTTTGCTTATATAAATGAGTGCAATAAATAATCGGGTTTAGAGAGGATATTTTTACAAATATTTCAAAATTGAACAAGGGTTCCCCGTGAATAGTTACATTTTACTATCCCTTAAAAAATAAAATTTATTGTTTTTATGACTTGTTATGTTCAAAAAAATTGGAAAGCGGCTACAAAAAAACGACTGTCAACAGGGCAAAAGTAAGACGAACTCAGAAAAATCGAAACTGAATTTAGTGGTTAAAAAGTCTTAATAAGGAATAATTACAATTGAAAAGAACACCTGAAGAAATAAAACAGAATTAATTTCACTTACCTATATATTAAGCCTATTTGAAACAAAAACAAACGGTTTCAGAGTGTTGCAGCGAGTAAAACAAAATCTTACAAAATACTAGTATTCAACTAATTACAAACAAACACACCGCTTTACCAGTACTATATGTTTTAAGAAAAGTCACTATCAATAAATATCAATTTAACATTCAAAGAAGAACAGATAAAATATTATGAAAACTAAAATTACCAAAATTTGCTGTATCGGTGCCGGTTATGTTGGTGGACCAACCATGGCCGTAATCGCTAAAAAATGTCCACACATACAAGTAACCGTTGTTGATTTAAATACAGAACGTATTGCTGCATGGAATGATGAAAATGTGGCCAACATTCCAATTTACGAACCAGGGCTTAGTGCAATAGTTGAAGAAGCCAGAGGAAGAAATTTATTTTTCTCTACTGATGTTGAAAAAGCAATCGAAGAAGCTCAGATTATTTTTATCTCTGTAAATACACCAACGAAAACCTACGGAAAGGGAAAAGGAAAAGCGGCCGACTTAAAATACATTGAACTTTGCGCGAGACAAATCGCTAAAATTTCAAAAGATGATAAAATTGTCGTAGAGAAATCAACCTTACCGGTACGAACTGCTGAGGCTATCAAAAGTATTCTGGACAATACCGGAAATGGTGTGCAATTTCAGATCTTATCTAATCCTGAATTCCTGGCAGAAGGAACGGCCGTTACTGATTTATTACATCCGGACCGTATCTTAATTGGTGGCGAATCGACTCCTGAAGGACAAGAAGCAATACAGGCTTTGGTGGATGTTTACAGCAATTGGGTTCCGGAAGAAAAAATCCTTACTACTAATGTCTGGTCTTCAGAATTGTCTAAGTTAACGGCTAATGCGTTTCTGGCACAGCGAATTTCTTCGATAAATGCCTTATCTGAACTTTGTGAAAAAACGGGCGCTGATGTAAACGAAGTCGCAAAAGCAATTGGAATGGACAGCCGAATTGGACCTAAATTCCTAAAAGCATCAGTTGGATTTGGAGGTTCTTGTTTTCAAAAAGACATTTTAAATTTAGTCTATATCGCAAAATCATACGGACTGGATGAAGTGGCTGATTATTGGGAACAGGTAATTATTATGAATGATTATCAGAAAAAAAGATTCTCGACTAAAATAACACAAACCTTATACAATACGGTTGCTGATAAAAAAATAACCTTTTTGGGATGGGCTTTCAAAAAAGACACTAATGATACGAGAGAATCAGCCGCTATTTATGTCGCAGACGATTTGATTGCGGAACAAGCCAAAATTGCCGTTTATGATCCTAAAGTAAGTAAAGAAAAAATTCTGGCAGATTTAGATTATCTAAAAACCAGATCTCCGGAAGAAAACACAGCGAGTTTATCTTCTTATCAAAATCCTTACGAAGCGTGTCAGGAATCACATGCCATTGCAGTTCTGACAGAATGGGATGAATTTACTACTTATGACTGGCAAAAAATATACGACTCGATGCTAAAACCTGCGTTTGTATTTGATGGCAGAAATATCTTAAATAAAACAACACTGGAAACTATTGGTTTCATATATCAGGCAATTGGGTCTTAAATCGTTATAAAAAAACCGTTGGGTGTAATTGTTTTTAACATATAGAAACATAGTTTATTAGAAACTAAGACTGCGTTTCACTTATTTAAAAGCACATAGCTTGTGCTATGTGAAAGAAATTATCATTTGAATCCTACCCAACGGGTAAAAAATAGAACTAAAAAATCATCTTGTAAAATCCCTAAACACGATATAAAATGAACTGGTACGTTGTATATACTAAACCGAAATGGGAAAAAAGAGTAGCCGAACAATTGATGCAATTGGGCGTAAATTGCTATTGTCCTATTGTAAAAACAATAAAACAATATTCAGACAGAAAGAAAAAGGTCGAAGTACCGCTTTTTAATAATTATATATTTGTTCAACTGGCTGATAAAGACCGAAATTTAGTTTTTTTATCCCGCGGAGCTGTCCGTTTTTTATATTGGTTAGGAAAACATGCCATTGTAAAAGAGAAAGAAATCGATACTATAAAAGAATGGCTTACTAAAGACGCAACAATAAGTGTTGGCCAATACAGTGTAGGTGAAACTATTAAAGTTAATTCCGGGCCTTTCTTAAATCATGATGCCGTGATCAAAGAAGTAACTAATTCTCATTATGTGCTGATTTTAGAATCGCTGGGATGCGTTTTGAAAATGAAGTACAAACCTGAAGAAAAGGAAGACAAGGAACTAATCATAATTACATAAAATAATGGATTTTAATTTATCGCAGGAAACAGATAAGGAAATAGTATTTACAAAAATTGCTTCATTTCTCGAAGAGCAAAATTTTACGGCAGTACAACAGGATCAGACAAGACCGTGGGGCGGTTTTTTTGTCATTGATGAAAAACAGGCACAAGCTTTTGCAGCAAAATTTTTTCCGCATTTGCAAATGTCCGAAATTCAGATTACCAATAAACTAAGCCCGAAGATTCTGATTGTTGCCCCTAATAAACGCCTCTCCTGGCAATACCACTTTAGACGCGCTGAAATCTGGACAATACTCTCTGGTCCGGTTGGCGTAAAAACAAGTGCTACTGATGAAGAAAGAGAACTTCAGATACTTGATCAGGGTCAATTTATTCAAATGAATAAAGGAGAGCGCCACCGTTTGACAGGATTGGATTCCTGGGGAATTGTTGCTGAAATCTGGCAGCATACTGATCCTGACCATCCTTCTGACGAAGAGGACATTGTACGGCTGCAAGACGATTTTGGAAGATAGTCTGATCAGCTCTCTCAACCTAAAAAGCCATAAATCTTTATCTATTTAAGATTTATGGCTTTTTAGTTGTCATACCTTTTATTTACTTTACCAGACGAAATTGTCTCACTTTCCCTTTTTTCTTTGCTGAATAAAAACCTGAGGAGAGATTCCTGTAACTTCTTTAAAGGTGGTATAAAACGGACTATAAGAAGAAAATCCCACTTTATTTGCTAAAGATTCAATACTATTTGACTTTAGATAATCTTTTTCTATCAACTGCAGCGCGTCGTGTATTCGCACTATTTTTTTGAATTCAGTAAAACTTACTTTCGACATATACTTGAAAACAAATGTCAAATGGCTTTTTGGAATTTTAAGTTTGTTCGCAATATCATTGATAGAAGCATTTGAGTTTCGGAATATTTCATGTTTGAAAACCAGTTTTTCAATATCATGAATATAGTTACTCGTATATTCGGCGATTTTTTTCCCTAACGCTCTGTCCTGAACATTATTGATTTCTTCTGAAGCATCCAGAATCCACAAATCTGTCAAAATAAAATTAGATTTGTTATGCTGTTTTATTTTATCATGCATCACATTATAACCGTACAGTATTTCCGGGGTAAATAATATCTTAAAATACATGATGTTCAGTAATAAGGCAGGAAAGAATTTATAATTATTCAATTCTGTATTATCATTGCCTGCCGCTTTTAAATTCATCGAAATAACAACAATGAGATGAAAAACAATTAAACTGTACAGGTAAAAAATAAAAAACGACCAATGTTTTAAGATCCGGTTTTGTTTCATATTGATAAGATCCGGTTCTCTGTTCCAAATTTTCTTTTTTAAGAACGCATATGTAATTGTAGTGTAATAGATAATATAAGCTTCAAATAAAATAGAAAAAAACAATTTAATCCAAAATGCCGGTACAACTGCAATCAAAAAACGTTTTGCAGTTAAATTCAGTACTACTAAAAGTACGGGAAATATAAAATGTACAAGCTCGTTATAATTAAGTCGTTTACTGTCTTTATCAATATTAATAAAAAACAAATGCATTGCCGGTATAATTACAATTAGCAGCGGATAGAATTGATAATATCCTTTTTGGGACAAGGACAAAATATTAAAACCATCGAGACCTATGAATAAAAAATTCATCGCTAAGAGCTTAAAAGAAAGTAATAAATAAATGTTTAATAATTTATTGTACTTAAACTGCATTATTATAATTATAAAACAGATTAATCCTAGTAATCCTGAAAATAGATAAAAAAGATTTATCAGCATTTTTTAGTGTGGTTTTTTTGAATGAAATTTGTTTTTTCTTCAATGTAATAAAGTTTATTACGGTTTAAATGTAATAATTATTATCAACTGAAAAATCGATTTTTTTTTATTGAATACCGCAAAAAAAAGAATGCTTTTATCAACATTATTCTATAATTCTGGTAATCAAATATTAGTTTGTTTTTTTGTAATAAACGTACTATTTATTTATTTGAGTTTTATGAAATATACTTTGTAATTAGCAAAAAGTATAACAATTACTTTGTTTTTTTCTACATAGATCTACTTAAAATTGATTTTGTAATAAAAAACTTTTTTTTTTGTATTTGATCCTTGGTAAGTGTTAAAATGTCCTTTTTAAGGAATTAAAGTTACTGTTCCAACGAGAAAAAAAAAACGAAATATTTACTTTTGGAATTAATGTAACTAAAGTAAGTTAATTACAAGTTTTATAAGATGAATCCTGCTGTGTACAAGAATATAAAAAAAATACGAGAATTAAAGAACCTGACCCGAGACCATGTTGCCGATGAGCTAAAAATGAGTACTAGCGGTTACGGAAAAATTGAACGGGGTGAAGTTGATCTGACTGTATCCAAATTAGAAAAAATAGCCGAAGTACTAGATGTATCAATTGAGTTTATATTTAGATTTGATGTTTCGCTTTTCTTCGAAAACAAAACAAATAGAAAAAGAGATCTTCTTTAGCATATCTGCAAGTTATTTTCCCCAATCTAATAGCTAATGTGTAGTATTTTGAGCATAAAAGAAACAAATTATACGCTCTGTGGCTATCACATTAGTTTAAAACATATAAACGTTTAAAAAAAGCCCCTCACCTAATATCGAAAAAATACATTATTACCCAATAAAATGATCTTATCTCCGGGCCCGACTTTTAAGCCGGGCTTCTTTTGTTGTCTTTTAAGGGGGGATTTTATAAAAAAAGAGATACTAATATTCTGAACCTAAAGCCTTTCTATTTATTAGCTCTCAATAAGTTATGATAATCTAAAGGTGTATTGCCGGTGTGTTTTTTGAAACTTCTGTAAAATGGATCATAAGAAGCAAATCCTACTTCTTTGCTTAAATAATTAAGTGTGTTGGTTTGCAGATAATTATTTTTTATCAGGATAGTGGCATAGTGTATTTTTATTATTTTTTTGAATTCTATAAAAGTAACTTTCGAATGGTACTTGAAGATGTAATTTAAATGGCTTTTTGGAATTTTTAGTTCATTTGATAAATGTTCTATTTTTATATCCGATCGAAAAAAAAGATCATTATTAAGAATAAGAAATTCAATCTGACTGATATATTCTGATAAGCTGATATCAATTTTCCCTTTTAGAATCTGGTCCTGGAGGTTATGCGGAACATTTGTAGTAGAAAGAATCCAAATCGAATTGAATTTTAAAGGAGTATCCCCGTCTTCGTTGATTTTACTTTTCAGATGTGTATATCCGTAGAATATCTCAGGGCAGCAGACTATTTTGCAACACATTATTAAGAGTATTGCGCAACTTACCGGCTGGTATATCGAATCTGTTTCTTTCAGATCCTTGAACCAATACAGTATCAGTGGCGCAAAAGCTATTATGATGATTTCGAGATAAACAAATTTTGTCCATTTCGACATCAGTGTACTTCTAAACTGATTGTGATTATCCCGTTTTTTACCCCATATATTTCGATATACAATCACAGAACACAGATAAATATAAGTCACTACAAATGCGCTGAAAAAGTAGTATATTGTATTACCAAAACAAAAATGAGATGTTTTGTTCCCAAGACAGTTTTTGAACAGAACCACCAGAAAATATAGTACCGGAAAGATACTGTGCAATACAATGCTACTGGCTGCTACCCTGCTTTTCTTATTAGACAAGCTCTTAAAATAGAGATAAATTATTGGCAATATTAATACTGAAATACTCGACTCAAAATAAAAATTAGTAAGTATCGCCTTTTTGAAAAAAAGAAGATTTAATCCCATTCCCAATTGAGTGAAAGAGATCACCATCATAAATAATATAAAATAAATATTTATGGCTTGGTTGGATTTATAATTTTTTAATATAATCGATGAAACTGTTGTTCCAAATATTCCAGCAATAAATAAAAGAAGAATCAGATGGATTTCCACAAAAAAATGTAATTAGATGATGGTGTAAATTTAAAAAATATATATTTAAACGTAAATCGATACGCCGTTAATATTTTGATAATATAATGACTTTTGAATGTTATTATTTTTTGAAAAGCAATCAAATAAAATACTGTAAATCAATTATTTGTTTTTCGCTATCATAAACTTTTTTTTTATAACTTTAAAAACTGATTTTTATCCTTTTAATTAACAATTTTCAATTTTGACAAACACGTTAAAAATTTGAAATTTTTAATTTAAAACAAAGTACTTTACAGGAGTACTTTTTGGTAATATTTTTAATAAATAGATTTGCTCTAAGTTGTTATAGACAATGATTTAAGTATTAATTTTTTAATTCATTTTAAGTAATTATGGTTGGTCTAAAAATTAAGGAAATTAGAGAACGAAATAAGTTAAGTAAAGAATATGTTGCTATTCAGATGGAGATGTCTTTAAGTCAATACAGTAAAATTGAAACAGAACATGTAGATTTAAAGTTATCTAAACTTGATAAATTGGTAAAAATTATTGGGGCAAAAAAAAGTGAACTTTTTGCACTGGATTACAAATAGAATCACTTGCTTTTAATTAAAATTCTTACTTCAGAATAAATAATTTTCTAAAAACCTTCAAAATAAAAGAAATAAGTACAATTGTAGTTAAGTATTGATCCGTACAGATGGTATTCGATAACTACTGCTGGCAAACTAAGCACTACTAAATTAAAAAAAAATAAGCTTTCAACTTAAAAAAACTTCCAAAATCATATGACTTTGGAGTTTTTTTTGCGCTTTATAGCGTTATTAAGCATTGTCTGTTTCAAAAAAGGCATCCAATTCACTTGTTATACTTCATTCTTTGTTTTATTATCTTTCCTGTAACGCAACGGATTCACAGCAGTATGTTTTTGAAAAAATTTATTAAAATGGCTTGGATCAGTAAAACCAAATTCCAGTGCAATTTCAGATAAGGAGCTTTCACTGTTCCTTATTCTGTTTTTAATCATTTCTATCCTCAGCGAGCTGATATAAATTCCAAGCGACATTTCCATTCCCTTTCTAAAAATACTTCTCAGACCAGATTCTGAAAGCCCAAAAGTTACACTTAAATTTTTTACACTTAGTTTTTCCGGAAAATGAATGTGTGAATGAATGTAATTTTGCAACCTCTCGATCTGTGTTACGCCGTATTGCGCCGTAGTATCATTAACATTCTTAGTGCTGCTGTCTATCAGCAACAAAAGGCTTCTCAAAAGATTCGTATGAATTTCTGTTACCTGCTGATTGTTCTCCTGCCATTCAGCAATCATGACTTCCATAATACTACTCACTTTCTTTAAAAATGGCGCATCATTATTGATTTCATCAGCAGATAAGTTCCATTTTCTGGACAAACTGGTTAACAGGTTGTCCCAATAATCAGTAGTACTTGAATTTATACCTGCTTTTAGCACACTGGGCAGGAATTTGATAACGCTAAACTGACATTCTTCTGCAATATTAAAATCATGATTGTCTTCAGGAGCCAGAAAAAATACGGTTTCTCCTGAATAGTCCGTGCTTATCTTATTGAGTTCGTGCGTACCGCTTCCTCCTGCGACAAACATCAATTCATAATGATTGTGATTGTGCAGCGGAAAAGGCCATACTGACGTGCTAAAGGACCTTATAAAGAGTGGCTCAAACTGAACTAATTTCATGGTGCAAATGTCGACAAAATATACCAATTATTTATCGGATTATACCATTTTATACATTTTCAACTTCCTAAGTTTGCCTAACTTATAGCCGAATAAAATATGTTAATTAACGATAAAACTAAATATGCCATTCCTGTTATGGCTTTTTCAGCAGGCACCATTGTTGCAAATGTTTATTACAGTCAGCCTATTCTTCAAAATATTGCCGGAGCACTAAACAAACCGGAAAGTGCCGTTGGCAAAATCGCGATGCTTGCTCAGATGGGTTATGGCGTAGGTATGTTTTTTCTGTTGCCGTTGGGAGATAAAATGAATAGAAAACGATTAATTATTGCAATATGTCTTTTGTTAATCGTTACGCTGGTACTCATAGCCAATACCACTCATCTAGAGACCTTAATGGTGCTTAGTTTCTTTGCCGGTATTTTTTCTACTCCCGCACAAATTATTCTTCCTATGGCCGCTTCTCTAAATAAAGAAAATCGCGGCAAAAATGTAGGCATTGTTTTTAGCGGAATTTTATGTGGGATTCTCGGATCACGCCTGATCAGCGGCTGGCTAACGGATATTTGGGGATGGCAAAGTGTTTTTTGGTTCTCTGCTTCTCTTGTTCTGCTCAGTATTTTTTTATTATCGTCTTTTCTGCCTGAAGTTCCTGTAAAATTTAAAGGCAGTTATCTCAACCTCTTACGTTCTACCCTGCAATTGGTGAAACAGTATAAAACATTAAGACAGGCAGCATTACTGGGTGCTTTTTCTTTTGGAATATTCTGCTCGTTCTGGACCACTCTGACATTTCATTTAAGCGGCGCGCCGTTTAAATATCCGTCATCAGCTATTGGCCTTTTCGGAATCATCGCAATTGGCGGCGCATTAGTAGCTCCTTATTTTGGAAAATTAGCCGACAAAGGACAGGTTTTCAAAAACCTGGCGCTCACTATTGGTCTTATCATTGCAAGTATTATTGCCATGCTGCTTTTTCCTGAATCTGTTGGGGTATTGATTGTCGCGATCTTCTTTCTGGATATTGGTGTTCAGGCCACTCAGATCACCAACTTTACAAGAATTTATGCTCTAGACGAAGAAGCTCACAGTCGTTTGAATACGATCTATATGACTGCCTATTTCATTGGTGCAGGAATAGGAACCTTTTTCGGATTAATTAGCTGGACTTTGGGAGGCTGGCATTTTGCATTGCTGCAAATGTTATTGTGGAGTGGCATTGCGGCTATTATTGTATGGCTTTCGAGTAAGAACAAACTTTAGAATGAAGGCAATTATAAAAAATTAAAATAAATGATACAGATTGCAATAATAAGCGATATTCACGCGAATGTGATCGCTTTAAATGAGGTATTAAAAGACATAGAAAACAGATCAATATACCAGACGTATTGCCTTGGCGACCTGGTTGATTTTGCTCCGTGGGGAAATGAGGTAATCGAAAAAATTAAAAATAAAGGAATTCCCTGCCTCTTGGGAAACCATGACGAAAGAATCGCTTCTGATCATCCTGTTGTACCCTTAGCGCATCATGATCAGCAAGAAACGGCCAACCGGTTTGTTGCGATCAACCACAGTAAAGCAGAAATTACTTCTGAAAATAAAAAGTGGCTGGCCGGATTGCCTTATAATTTAGAACTTACTTACAAGATCAATGAGGTAACAAAAAAGATACTTCTTGTGCATGCAGGTCTGTTGAGCAATGATACGTACATTTATGAAGCAGATTCGAAAAATGACATAGCGCAAAAATTAAAAGATAAAGGTATAGAGGCCATCATCATGGGACACACACATCTTTCTTATCAGCAAAAGCATTCAGGTGTATTATTTGTCAATTCCGGTTCTGTAGGTAGAAGCAGGGAACGGGACAGAAAAGCCACCTACTGCCTATTGACTATAACCGAAAAAGAAATTACGGCAGAAATCATAAAGGTAGATTACGACATACAAGAAGTTGCACAGCAAATTTATAATAGTGCGATTCCTGATTTCTATGGTGACTTTTTATTAAACAAGTAAGCTGCCCTTGCCTATTAAATCTTATTATAGAAAGAATTTCTATGTTCTGTTTCAATTGGCTCGTAATTTTAAATTTGTAATTTTATATTCTAAATTCTCAACACTACTGATATAAAAATAAGATCCTAAAAATTATGTATACACATTCAAAAGAAACTCAAGGCAGCTTAACGCCAACATCTGCCCTTGAAATTTTAAAAGCGGGCAACGAAAGATTTGTAAACAATCTAAAGGCAAACCGCAATTTATTACAGCAGGTAAATGAAACATCCGGCGGACAGTTTCCTTTTGCAACTATTTTAAGCTGTATTGACAGCAGAACTTCTGCAGAGCTTATTTTTGATCAGGGATTGGGTGATGTTTTTAGTATTCGTATCGCCGGAAATATCCTGAACGAGGATATTCTGGGCAGTATGGAATATGCTACAAAAATAGTGGGCACCAGAGTTTTAGTAATTCTTGGACATACCAATTGCGGTGCTATCACCGGAGCCTGCAATCACATTGAAATGGGGAATTTAACCACTCTGCTCAATAAAATAAAGCCCGCTATTGTAAACGAAACCGCTACAAAAGAAAACAGAGACGGTTCTAATGCCAATTTTGTAAAAAATGTTACCGAAATCAATGTACATCTGACTATCGAAAGAGTAAGAAAAGAAAGTCCAATTATAGCCGAATTAGAGCAAAAAGAACAGATCAAAATAGTTGGTGCTCTTTATGATGTAGAAACAGGAAAGGTTAAGTTTTATGAATAAACAAAGTACCATTTTCTTATTATTAATACCAGTTTAAAAGGCTTATCTTCTTCATTAAAGAAAGCAAAAGTGATTTAAAATCACCATTCAATTTTATTTTTTCGTATTTTAGGTTAAACAATATGACAGTTAACATATACCTGTCTGTTTAATTAATTTGGATATGGATCAGCGTATTAAGACATTTTGGGAAAAAGGGAACGGAAATCAGCTTATCATTTGGTCCGGAGCAATAATTAATACTGATAATCCTGATTACTACCAAACAATGAAAGCGGAGTATGATGTTTTGGGAGATCGGGCTGCCAAAGAAATTTTTGCAGATAAAAACTTCCAACAGGCCTACTCCTATCTTCAGCAATTGTCTCAAACGGCTATTACCAAAGATGATGTGTTGCCGGAAAGCATCAAAGAACTGATGCTTCAAATGCAGGAAGTTCCATTATGGTTAGACAAAAGCCTTATTGCGGCAGGTAGTGATCTCTCTATGCGCAGCGGAACAAATGCACTGATTTGTCTTCGGGATTACAGCCTTATGGGCGGATATGATTATGCCTATCTCAATAAAGCACTGGTGTATACCGGAGCACTAAAAAAAGGCGCTGCAAAAAGAATAACTGATACACTGGATTTCTGGACGCAGGTAACGCGCAGCAATGCATTAGAAATAAATCATGACGGCTATCAGTATGCTTTCAGAACCCGAATGATACATTCTTTTTCAAGAATAATGATCAAAGAAAAACATCCTGCCTGGGATAAAGAAACCTGGGGGGAACCTATTAATTTTGCTGATATGGTGGCTACCAGCATAGGGTTCAGTCTTATATTCCTTCACGGACTTCATCAATTGGGTCTTACCATCTCGGAAAAAGAGGAACTCGGTGTTTTTCATCTTTGGAAATATATCGGGTATCTGCTTGGCATTCCTGTAGCCTATCTCCCAAATAATAAAAAAGAAGCTACCGAAATATTTTATCGATGGACCGCCTCTCAGGCTGCTGCCGACGAGGATTCTGTAATGCTCGCAAAAGCGTTGGAAAATGAATCTTTGGTCTCTAATATATTCCAAAAAGCGTATCAGAAAAACTTCCTCAACTACCTGCACACCAGTTTTGTCTGGTTTCTGGTGGATAAGGAAACTTGTGAAAGACTTCAGATTTCTAAAATCCGAATGCCTTATTTTTTTCCCCGATTTAGAAAAATGCGAAATGTCCTTTATCAGAAAGTGGTTTCCGGCAGCGACAAAAATTATCAGCGCTCTGTCTATCTGGGGAATCTCATTCAGGTAAAAATCTCCAAAGAATACCTAAAAGCAGGAAATGACTAAGATTAATTAATCCTAAACTGAATGAAGGAACCAAATGTTATTCTGCCTGTAAACCAAGATCTCCAAAATCAAATGACTTTGGAGACTTCTTAATTTTACCAGATTTAAAAGCGTTCAGATTATTGTATGAATGTATCAGCCTCAAATAATTTTAATTTCAGACGCTGAATTCATCAATTAATTTCCTGTCCTTACCCTTTCATCTGCATTACCGGTTTCTCTTTTTCCAATATTTACATTTTTGTTTCCAAACTTATAATTCAAAGCCAATTGTACCGATCTGGAGTCAAAATAATAATTAGAATCACGATAAACCCCGTTCACCATTGAATTGAACCTCATTTGGTCTGTTCTGAAAACATCATTTGCTCTCAGGGTAATTTTCAGGTCTTTGTTCAACAATAAATATTGAACGGACAATGAAGTCGAACTCGATGATTCGAGCCTGTTGACTCCATACGTTCCAACTGGCATAAACGTAAAATTCAAATTAAAAAGCAAGGTTTTGGCTGTATTCAGAACAAAGTCATTATTCGTTGAAAAGGTCGAATAAAAACCATCTACACCTTCTGCAGGTATATCAATTGTTTCAGAAGTCAGATAATTCAAAACAAACGTATTGTTACTCGTCCACCAGTTGTATTTATCGAAAATATAAAGTTCTGAGATGCCGTATCTTTTTATATTAAACATATTTCTATTGGTGAGGCGAACGAGATACGTAGTAGAATCCGGCAGGCCAATCTGATTGTACATATTGTTTTCGATACTGTAATAAAGCTTGCTTTCGAGTTTTTTATAGGAATAAATTAATTCGAAATTATCTATAAAATAAGGCCTCAAAAAAGGATTGCCTTCAACGGTTAGAAACGGATTAACATAGGTTATATTCGGATTTAATTCCATAAAATTAGGACGTCCGATTCTCTTGCTGTAACCCAATCTGTAAGTAGAATTTTCTTTAGGGGAATAGGAAATATTAATCGAGGGAAAAAATTTAGTGTAATTGTTATTTACTGTCTGCTTCAAACTTCCGTCATACGATTTTGTCTGGGTTGCTTCCAGCCTTGTCCCAAATTGGACTTCAATATTGTTTTCAAATTTTTTATTTCCTGAAACATAAGCGGCTTGAATGTACTCATTATAATCAAATTTATTAGTGGTTAGCGGAAGATCAGTAACCGAATCATCTACTAATCCGCTATTGAAAGAAGAAATGTCGTTTTTGGTCTTTGAAACTGAAATTTTCCCGCCAACGCTCCAGTTTATCAATGTCGTAGGCAAATCGACATCTATTTTACCTGAAAAATTATTCGTTTTCTGATTGTTATTATTAATTCCTTTAAAATACTGTAAATCAAACGGATTGATTATTTCCGAAGTTCCTTCATAAGGTCTTATATCCGTATTTGAATATTTAAAATAATCCAGATTCAAAACTATTTTCTTTCCAACAGAATCAAGTTTAATCTCATTAAACCAGTTTATCGAATTGAATTCCGGTTTTTGGTAAGAAGTGGTAAAGGCTTTGACATCATTAAAACTTGTACTTGCATTGTTCTCAAAAACATCAGATTTTGTATTTCGATCGCCAATTGTTTTATTAAAATTGCCAATGTACTGAAAACCGAAAGCCCATTTGGGCGTAACCGAATACTGGAGTCCAAGGATGGCGTTGATTCTTTTGTAATTTCTTTTGAATTGCTGTCCGGTCTTCCATAACTGATCCGGAAAATAGACGTCATCCTGATAATCAAAAGATTCACCGCCATCTCTGTAATTTAGTGAAGAAGACAGTCCCAGTTTATTTTTGTTGTACATAAAATTACTGGTCATTGCCCCTTCTCCTTTTTCGGACCGGCGCAAATAACTGCTTCCTAAAGAAAGGTTCCAGGAATCTTTTTTAGCTTTTTTCAGATTAATATTAATTAATCCGCTGCTTCCGCTCGCTTCATATTTGGCAGGTGGAGTTGTGATTACTTCGATATTTTTGATGTTGTCCGCAGGAATTGACCGCAGTAAATTAGTCAGTTCCTCTTCTCCAACTTCAATCATTTTACCATCTATCAAAACTCTTATCGAGCTTTTGCCAATCATGGTGATACTTTCATTTCGAACTTGCAGCCCGGGAGTCACTCTTAGTGCATCAAGTGCATCACCACCAGCCACACTAATCTTATTTTCAAGATTAAAAACGAGCCTGTCGACTTTTCTTTCTACTACTTCTTTCTTTTTAGAAATCACAACCGTTTCCAGTACGTTCGCAACATCAACGATTATCTCGCCTGCATCAAAATCTGAAGTCAATTCTATATTTTGTGCATGTAAAATTTCCCCGAATTGACGAATTTCTAATTTGTAGGTCCCTTTTTGATATGCTATACTAAACCCGCCTTTATCGTTTGTCAGACGATTGACCAACGGAATAGATTGTTCTGAAAAAAGGATAACTTCTGCATGCTCTAATGGGGTCTTTTCAGTAGTGATTACCTGACCTGAAAATTTGACCTGCGCAGTTACTGTATTGCTTAAAATAAATACAATAAATAATAAACGATTGATGAATGATTTGTGCATATTTTACTTTTAAAAATTTCAAGCAAATATGCAAAATTCACTAAGCGGCGCTGTCTGAATAAGCCCCAGATCAGTTCGGATTTATAATACTGAACTTATTTTTTTGTTTTTTGATATTCTAAAGGGGTCTGGCTGGTGATTTTTTTGAAAGCAGTAAAAAAAGTAGACTTCGATTTAAAACCGCTTTCATAACCTATAGCTTCGATAGTATATAAATTTGGATGCGACAGCAGTTTTTTTGCTTTCTCGATTCTTAACTCGTTAATGAATAACGAAAAGGATATGTTTAAATTATTATTTAAAAACTGGGATAAATTGTGCTGGGAAATTTCTAATTCTTTGGCCGTATCAGAAAGTGTCAGATTTGGATTTAGGAAGAGTTCTTTCTCTTTTACGATATTTATTTTTTGGGTAATCTGTTCGATGGTCGAATCGTCTATTTCTTTGTTTTTATATTTTTCTTTTTCTTCAAAAAATGAAGTACTTTTTCTAATCTTTAAAAGAAAAAGCAATATCATCAGATACAGAATAAAAGAAAAAGAAATGGCGCCAACAATATAAGAGGTATAAGAAGCAATATTATAGGCAAGCCAAATTAAAATTACGCCAACGAAAATACTCAATAACCAGATATCGATACTGGTTAGTTTTTCTTTCTTCCGGAAAATTTTCAGAAAAGCGGGTTTAATAAATTTAAAAGAAGCGATTATATAAATTAACCATTGCACATAAATACCACACACGATATAGCTGCTCCATACCGCTCTGTGTTCAGTATAAGGATAAACAATTCCTAAAATGGTAATGCTTAAAAGGAATGGAAAAATATGAAGTTCCCATCTCTTCGCACTGTTTGTGACGCAATATTTAAAATACAAATAAAGAAAAGGCCCTATGAGAATACAGCCTGAAAGACCAATCTGAATAAAAATCCCGGACAAATTTGGATTAAAATAAAAAAATACAGATTTAATGATCCTGATACTTAATGTAAGTAATAATAGCGATAAAAAGTAATTAGAAAATTGTTTCTTTTGGGCAAAAAACGCAAAATAAACAGCTAACAAAAGACCATTAAAAGCTCCTAAAGCACTAAAAAAGAACATTAGTTGATAATCGAAATCCATAGAAGAAAAGTTTTTTTTAGCACTATCTAAAAGCCAAATATACAGATTTTTAAAACTGTATGATCTGATAGGAATAACAATTTATATTTTGTGCCTTTTATCTAAAATAAAACCTTCTACCAATATTTAGTGATTAAAGGCACATTTCTTCTCTTGATTAAGATTATATATAATGTGCCTTTTAAAAACGAAAGTTGTAAATATTATTCTGATACAGCGCTGTTCTTTGGCGGGAAAAAGAAATGCAAAGGTTTGCTTCTAAAATATCTAAAGATCGCTTTTGCTACTTGTCGCAACTCTGAAAGCGGAATGTTTCTGGAACGAAATGCAAGCCCGAGTGATAAACTAAAACTTACCATAAAATTGACCAGACCAATGAGTCCAATTCCTAAAATTGACCATAAAAACACATCTCTCGTAACATAAAGACCGGCACCATATAATCCCATTGCAAAGTTACCACTGGCAAAAGTAATGTGTCTGATATCAATATTTAATCCAAAGAAAATCCCAATAAAAACGGTACTTCCCATAAAAACACCAAACCAAAAATTGGAAATAATTCCTGCCCATTTTTTTTCATACAGTGAAGCCAGTTTCTTAGTCCACTTTTTTCCTAAACTCATTTTAAGTAACGGATGTTCCTGAATACGATAGTAAATATGGTTGTGTTTGTCGCGATTGGCAATACTACCGGCAATAATTCCGGACAAAAACAGAAAAACCCCTGCTATAGCAGCATGCAAAATCGCCGGAGAATAAATAGGGTTCAGATCGTTGATTAAAACTGCTGATTTTTGCTGTGCGATATTATAATGAAATATCTGATCAATACCCCAGACTCCAAGTAACGAAACCGGAAAGGCGATAATTACGTTGCCTACGAAGGCGATAAACTGCGAGCGGAATACTCTGGCAAAAAAGATAGCAAATTCTTTATACTTGTATTGTTTTTTGTCTTGTGATTTTTGTTTGAAACCTTCCTGTAAAGCTCTTACCAGTGCAGAAGCTGTCATCGCGGGCTGCTTGGTTGCCAGCGTAAACCCAAGGATATAAATGATGATGAACCCGATGGAGTAATTCATACTGTACAAAAACATATGCCCAAAGCCACTGGCGTGCACTTTTCCTAATAAGAGTTTGATGATACACAATATTCCAACGATAAAACCACCACCAGCTGCTGAGAAGAACATTTTATAATATTCTTTACGGCTGTTTGTGATATAATGTTCTCCTGTATTGGCGGTATGCTGGGTTATTTCATAAGATAAAAGCTGAGTACTCTCGTTGATTAGTTTCTGAATATTGTTTTTGTCACAGTTGTATTTGATTAGTTTATAAGACAGGTAAATGGTGTTTCTGTTTGCATCTTCCTCGTTACCCTGTATCAAAAGCGGCAATAATGATCTTAGGCGGTTAAGCTGCTGGCGAATTCGCAACAGGCTTTGGTTGACATGCAATGAAATTCCAAATTTATTACTGTTTTTAAAAGCTGTTTCAATATAATCCGTGCATTGTTTGTGCAGGATAATCAATTGTTTGTAGCCTAAATCATCTTCATTAATAGCATTATCTGCTGATTGCATCAGCTTCTCATTCATTAACAACAATTCACGCTGAAAGGCAATAAAAGGACTCTCCAGGTTTTCATATTCAGGCACCATTCGGATTACATCGGTTTCCATCGCAGATCCACAGATACGGTATGTAATAACCTCCATGGCAAAAACCAGTTCGTTAAACGAGGAGTTCTCATCCCTGACTCCGTAAATAGAGCGAAATTTTAACAATGAAAACAATGCGAGGATTTGCTCCTGAGGTATTTTACTGATCCATAATAAATCTGTATTAACAAAGAATACCTGATTCAGGATAAACTGCAAGGTGTCCTTTTCCGGCTGTTCCGGAATTAGTTTGGCAAAGATTCTCTTGCGCACTTCAAAAAAGAAATTGGCATCCTGAAGGATTCCCGCATCAGAGAGAATTTTATTGAACTTTTTATTTTCTAAATTCGTGCTGATACAATCCATCAGGCCATCACGATAATTTGGGTTTTCCTGAAGCAGATCAATCAGTTGAGAGAGGTCTACTTCTGCTATTTTTTTTGGCTTTTTGGGACGAATTAAATTTACCAATTCTACCAACAGCTCTATATTTTCTATTTTAGACTTCCATAATTGTTCGTTATTGAAGTTTTTTTCGAAAAAGTATTTTAAGGTCATTTTTGGTTTTCTCCTCAATTTCATTCTAATCAGGTTTAATTATTGCTGTTTCTACAAATAAACACATTCTTTTTATTAAAAAAGGTCAAAAAAGCATTGAATTAAGGGATTTGTATCAATTCTTGATTATAGGTTCTGTAGAAAAGAATACTAAGTTAAAAAATAAAAACTGTCCAAAATTAATTTTTCGGACAGTTTTTATTTCATTTTATTATTTCAGTTTACTTTATAATCGAATTGATATTTTTATAAATCAACCTGGCTACAGAGTTTTCTTTTGCCTTATATTTATGGTGTTTCAACACATAACCTCTTCTTTTCTATCACTTTGTACACAGATCGATATACTATTGAGATATGATTTTAATTCTGATCGCATTTCAGTTTTTATTTTGGTAAGATCAAACAATAGAATATCTTCTATCATTTCCAGCTTTACTTTTATTTCCTGATTAAATGTGCAAACGATGAGTGGGACTTCTCTTTTATAAATCAACATAAGATCGTATAATTCTTTTTCTGAATTAATAACAAACATCATTATAGTGTAATCCTCAATTACATTGTCGAATTTTTTAAAATTTTTGTAAACATCAAATGCAAATTCTTTTTTAAATTCATACTTCAAAAATCTTGAAAAACAATGCTGACTGTCATATACAAGTACTTTTTTCTTTTTCATATCTTTTCTAATTTGTATTTTCATTTGATAGAAGTCTGCTCATCCTTTTCCCCCAATCCAAAAAGGATGAGCTTTATTGCTTGGCAATAAATTGACTTCTGATATCTTTGTTTTCTGATTTTTACATTGTTGTAACAATAAAATATCTTCTTTCGTTTTTCGCTATTGATGTTTCTAACCCACATCTTTCTATTCCCGAAGAAACTCAGTATGTAAGATTAGTACAGAGTGCGAATAATTATGAAGCAAAGGAAAACAATATCACATCCATAATACGTCAAAAAAACACCATAATAAGACATAATTTAGTTTTATGACAAATGCTATTCTGATTAAAATTCAGTACTATAAAATGAATTTGTACCTCAATTGAATAGTAAATTAGTAGATTGAACAGTATGAAAATAAAATCATAAGAAACTTTTTTGCAAAAATCCCCTGGTTACAGTTAAAATTTCAATTCATCATTTATTCAAAGTAAACTTTTTTTAATCCTGTCAGGTCAGACAAATATCACATTAATACATATTAATACATATTACTGCTCCGCTGTTAATTTATAAATAATTGATTTACTGCAGTTTTAATAATTTGAACTTTTAAAATCCTCAGAAGGTTTTCTTCCCAATTGTTGAAAATAAACTACAGTAAACAAACTAGCCTTTGGGTAACTTAATTTCCGTGCTACATCTGATACTTTAAAGAAATTCTCGCTTTTAAGAAGTTCATTGGCTAAAATCATTTTTTCTCTCAAAAAAAAGTTTTTTGGGGTAGTTTCAAACATGTTTTTAAATAAAAACTTAAACTTTGTAACTGACATTCCGGAAATCTCAGCCAAAAACGGCACGCCTGGAAATGCGCCAAACAAGTTGTTTAGCATATAATCCTTAACCATATTTAAAGTTTCAGCATCTTTCTCTGATATACGATGAAGTATTGGGGCAAGATTAGAGTATCTGTCAATAAACTTGGCCAGTAATCGCAGACCTACCCCGTTAAGATAAATCTCAAAGGCAGGATCCAGGAATGATTTATTTTTTATGGCATGCATAATCAGCTTGCTTTTACTATCGATATGATCGTAAAAAAACAGTGTACTCTTATCACTTCTTATTTTTCGTTTCCCAATGTTTTCTAAATCTAAATTGGCGATTGATGTACCTAATAGTTCTTTACTAACAATTAACCGTATTGCAAAAACACGTTCCCCAATTACAGGCTGAAAAACATTTTCGATCGCATTGTCAAAAACTCCCAATCCCAGATTGGCTTTATATCCTATTTTGTGTTTGACACCATCAATACAGATGAGATTCATTTCGTCGCTAAAATCATAATGTATGATAAACAAATTATTATCTGATTTAAGCCTCCTTAAATGTATACTTTCATTAAATGTCATATCTAAAAGCACCACCGAAAGCCCGGGCGTTATTGTTGTGAAAAAAAATCCCCCCTCAGCCAGTTCTTTTGGTGCAATCAGTAACTTTTTATCAATTAATTCTACTCCAAATTGTTCCGCCAGTTCCTTTATCCAATCTGAGGACAAAGAATACGTGTGGTTAATTTCAATCATCATTCTAAATGTTTAATTAAGATTTTCGAAAAAGATTTCAAGAATCCTGCGACTCCACTATAAATGGAATCTATCTTTATAAATTAAAGTATGAGAAAGTGGAACAATAGTCTGTTCGTCCCCCTTTATGAGTTAATTATTTAGAAAGAAAAAAAGTAATAAGTCAGATATAAAAAATGGTTTGTTATTGATGGGAATAAACATAAACTCATTTTTAAATTTGAAATTTTAGTGAAACTGCCAGAGCAAAATAATTTCAATAAAACATGCTATAATACAATTGCAGATAAATTCTCCGAAGGCATTTTCCGACCTTACTTTTAATTAAATAATCAACATACAAATAGACGTATTTTTTCAGTCCGATTACGTCATATAAACACCAGAATAAGGTTTTTTTAAAGGGTATTGTAAAAAGGCCAAGGACGATTTATTACTAAAACTAACAGTAGAAATAAAGACTGAAAGAATTTGAATACGTTTGAATAAAATCAGTAATCAAAAGAATTACTAGTGCCGTTTTAAAACTCTGACTTTAGAAAATCGTCAGCTGGTTTTCTTCCAAATTGCTGAGAATAGGCCGAAGAGAATTTACTTATTTTTGTGTAATTTAATTTGCGCGCAACCTCTGAAAGCTCATTAAAGTTTTCGCTTTTAAGAAGTTCGTTTGCCAAAATCATTTTTTGCCTGATAAAAAAATGATTGGGAGTCGTTGTAAACATTTTTCTAAATAAGGTCTTATACTTTGTAACGGACATTCCTGACATCTCTGCCAGCACATCGACACCGGGAAATCCGTCAAGTAAATTCTTGAGCATATACTCCTTTGTAAGTTGCAAAGTCTCAACTTCTTTTTCAGGTATATGATGGAGCATTTGGGCAAGATTAGAATATCTGTCGATAAAGTTGGCCAATAATCTTAAACTAACTCCCTGTAAATAAATTTCGAATGCAGGATCTGAAAAAGATTTGTTTTTTATCGCGTGCATGATTACTTTGCTTTCACTATCGATATGATCATAAAAAAACAAGGTGTTTTTATCGCCTTTTATTTTACGTTTATTCGTATTTTTTAAACTTGTATTGGCAATCGAATTAGTTAACAAATCCTTACTAACCAGCAAACGCATTGCAAAAATGCGCTCCCCGACAATGGGCTGAAAAATGTTTTCTATCGCATTATCTATAACTCCTAATCCCAGATTCGCCTTGTACCCTATTCTGTGTTTTATCCCGTCAACATGAATTAGATTTATTTCGTCGCTAAAGTCATAATGTATGATATACAAATCATTATCTGACCGAAGTCTTCTTATACGAATGGGTTTGCCAAAAGTTAAGTCTAAAAGTACCACCGAAAGACCAGGCGAAACCTGTGAAAAATAAAAACCACCTTCCGCCAGTTCCGGCATTACTGTTAGTTTTCCGTCAATTACCTCCGCACCTTCTCCAAGCTGTTTGACATTGTCATATAGCCATTCAGAAGTTAACGAATATACATGACTTACCTCTTTCATTATTCCAGTTGTTTAACAAAATCTTTTGGTGACATTCCGAAAAACTCTCTGAACTTTACAGCAAAATAAGAACTATTGGTAAAACTTAAACGATCAGAAACCTCTGTAATATTAAGTTGTCTTTCTTGCAAAAGTCGTTTTGCCTCTACAAGTTTATTGTTCAAAAAGAAGGAATTGGGTGTCATTCCCGTAATCTTTTTAAACAGTTTTTTATATTTAGATTCTGACATACCCGCTTGCTGCGCCAGAAATTCAATACTCGGAAACAGTTGAGTCAGGTTTTCTATTAAGTAAGATTGAGACTTTATAATTTGCGACAAATCATTTTCATTAATTTTATCAATCACAAGCTCTTCATAGGTCATTTTCTCGATATACTCCGCTAATAAATTCTGAACCGTTCCTCTTAGATAAAGATCAAAAACAGTACCTCCAACTTCGTGACTTCGCAAATTCGCTAAGAGATTATAACTGTCATTGCTCATTCTGGTAAACTTAACTATAGTATTTAACTCAGGATTAAGAATTTCATCAGCATGTTCTTTTAAGGATGGATTGTTTTGAAAATATTCTTTTATAAGTGCCTTTTTTATAAAAATGCAAAGGGCAAAAGTTTTACTGCCTTCTTTAACAATATAATCGGAATATAAAGTACTGTCTAATATTGCTAAATTATAATTCCATCTCCCAATTGGATTCGCTACGTCATCTGATAACAAAACGGCTTCTCCTTCTGTAAGGTTGTAATAAAGACCAACAAAATCATTTGTATTGTTTTCTTGTCTTAAATGAATTTCTGAATTGTATACAACATCTATATACATCACTGAGATGTGCGGTCCCAGACTTAAAAAATATCTTTGTCCGCTATGAATATGATCCGGTACTAAAATAAAATTGCCCTCAACCTCTCCCTCAAGTTCTGAAGCCAAAGGTTCGACCCAGTCCAATTCTACTCCGTAGTGGTGCGTAATTTTTTTCATCCCTAAATTAAAATGTTTTTGGTAGTATTGTTACTAACAAAAATAAAAGTTTTTATAGACACTTCTCATATACATGCAATATTATTATCAGCAATTAATTAAAAATGAAAATTTAAATTGTCCTACAATAAATTCAAAGCCTCAGCGGTTCGCACTGCTTCAATAGAATTATTGACCTGAAGTTTTTCTAGTATATTCTGTCTGTGCCTGTTTACAGTATTGATGCTTATATTGAGCTGATCAGCAATTCCTTTGCTGATTCCGCCTTTACTAATTAACATTAAAATTTCTTTCTCACGCAGTGTCAATAAATTAACACAGTTAATATAAGTGTCTACATAAAAACTTTCTCCAGTTTTAGTATTGACAATTTTACCATCAATACCGCTTGCTGCTCCGTGTTTTTCAAACAAATAATTGTACAGACAAACCGCAAGCCACAAACCTCCTTCTGAACTGTTTTTAAGATAAAAGCTGCGATGCAAAATACGCTGGTATTCCTTTTTAGCATTTAGGGTTCTGATTTTACATTTAGTAGCGTAACTCAATCTTTCTTCCGGGGCTACCGTTTTCAGGAAATTAAAAAACTCTAATTCTAAAAGATGTCTCTCAAAAAGGTCTTCAGGGTGAATGCGCTGGTAAATATCTTCTTCCCAAATAGAATCAATTGTGAGATATCCCGAAATATCCATTTCGAAAAACCTTCCAAAATCACCTGTAAAAATATAGCTTTTATTGTCTGCCAGATTGGACAGCACCGCAACGGAATGATCAATTTTTACATATTCTTTGAGTGTCGTAATAGCTTCCTCTAACGATTGTCTGCGCGCATCCGGACCGTCTATACATTCAAAAGAAAAATTATCCTCTAATTTCGAGATGGGATTCATAAAAGTAATTCGTTTATTTTCTAATAGTATTGAATTACTATAGAGAGCGTTAAAAATAGAAAAATATTTCGTTCTACCGCAAAATGGTTATAAATAACTATTGTTCAAAAAATAACGAATCACCTACTTTGTAGATTATTAATACAATTCAAATTTAAGAAATCATGAAAAGAATGCACTTAGTTTTAATCTTTATTGGCATTATGGCTGTAAAAGCAAATGCTCAAAAATTAAATTCGATGAACTGGCTTAACGAGCCAGCTGAGTGGGAAATAAAAGACAACAAACTCATTATGCAGGTTACGCCTCAATCTGATTACTGGAATAAAAGCCATTACGGATTTACAGTATATGACGGACCATTTCGCTATACCGAAAGAAGCGGCGAATTTGAAGCTGTCGTAAAAATGAGCGGGGTTTATAAAACCAGATTCGACCAGGTTTGCCTGATGTTACGAATAGATGAAAATAATTATATCAAAACAGGTGTCGAATATGTAGACGGTGTCTATAATATCAGCACGGTACACACGATCGATAAAAGTTCATGGAGTGTTATGGGATTAAAAGAAAAGCCTAAAAGTGTATGGATGAAAGCGGTACGCCGACTGGATGCTGTAGAAATTTTTTATTCTGTCGACGGAATCAATTACACCATGACCAACACGGTCTATTTTCCGGAATACAAAACGGTACAGGTGGGTATGATGGCAGCAAGCCCAGACGGAAAAGGCTTTACGGCTACTTTCGAAGATTTTAAAATTACACATCTTCCGGATCAAAGACGTTTAGAATGGTTAAAGAACAACCAATAGTAATTATAGCGTAACATTTGTAATGATATACAGTCTCTCCTTATAACAACTTTTAACTGAGCATCAAACAAACCTGAATCATGGTAACAAAAATTTTATTATACATCGTTTTAATAATCCTTGCTCTTTGTCAAAAGGCCTTTTGTCAGCAAAGACACGAGGTCGCAATTTCTAAAATGGTAAATTTAGAAACAGACATCAGGAGAGACTTACATCAAAAAGCAGGATAGTATTCGAAAACATTTTCCCTGTAAATGTCAAAACGTAAAAGTTAAAGAGCATGACGAGCAAACAGCTAATACACCGTTTTATAAAAATAACGTATACCTTTCAGAAAAAAATAAAAAGAATGAGAGATAAAGATAAATTTCTGGAAGTTTTAATAAAAAGTAACGGGCACCATAATGCAATTGATCTGGGCGCACAAATTGGACTTGACGAAAACGAGACAATGGAAATCATTACGCAGCTTCTTGCCGAATTCAAAATAGAATATGCTACAAATGGGGTTTGCGATTACAGTCTCATGAGAAGTAAAAAACAGGCTAGAAAATTCAACTCATAAGAGAGCTCAATTTTGTGATGTTTTCCAGACTTTCAGAGTGTAGAATCGCACCATACGATTACAAGTTTTTTTACTTATTTTTGTATCTAAATCCTATCAGATGAAACGTTCCGGCACTGCAGATCTTCCATTACATTATGGGCATGTCCCTTTATGGCTTGCCGAGCGTATGTCTAAACTTGGTCTTGCCATTGTAGAAACTATTGCCATGGAATTTTCTACTGCTGAAGTAATCAGCAAACTAAGCAATCCTTTCTGGTTTCAGAGTTTTGGCACTGTAATGGGAATGGACTGGCATTCTTCCGGAATTACTACTTCTGTTCTTGGCGCATTAAAGAAATCAGTCAACCCACATTCTAAAGAACTCGGAATCTACATTTGCGGAGGCAAAGGCAAGAATTCACTCCTGACGCCACAGGAACTTTTATTTGTTGGCGAAAAAACGGGTCTTGACGGTAACAATCTTGCCAATTGCAGCAGACTTACTGCCAAAGTTGACAATACGGCCATTCAGGACGGATTTCAATTGTACCAGCATAATTTTATTGTCGATAATAAAGGGCAATGGGCCGTTATTCAGCAAGGAATGAATCCCAACTCTCAAACAGCACGGCGATATCATTGGCATTCGCAGGATTTAAAGTCTTTTATAAATGAACCTCATACCTTTATATACGGCGAGAATCAAGGGACTATTTTGAATCTTACTGCAGGCGCAGCGACAAAATCAAGAGAAGGTATCTTAGAATTATCAAAAGAATCACCATCGAAAATCATCAAGGAAATGCAATATCTTTCGATGCCCGCGCATCACGATGTGAGAATGGAAGATGTTAATATGAAAAGACTCGGTGCCATGCTTTGGGCAACACATGAAAATAAGCCGGAGGATTTTGAAGAATTATTACTTTTAAAAGGAATGGGACCAAGAGCTTTGCAATCATTGGCATTGGTGAGCGAAATTATTTATGGCACTCCTACCAGATTCGAAGATCCTGCCCGTTTTTCATTTGCACACGGCGGAAAAGACGGACATCCGTTTCCTGTTCCGGTAAAAATCTATGATGAGACAATCGATACTTTGCAAAGAGCCATCAATAGGGCAAAAATTGGTAATAGTGATAAAATACAAGCGATTCAGAAATTATCTGAAATTTCCAGAAAAGCAGAAGAAAGCTTTACACCCAATGATAACTTTGATGCATTGATTCAAAGAGAACGCGATGAATCGCACAAATATGGCGGCAGGACTATTTTTGGAGACGCGAAAACTCCCAAAACCAAACCTGCAAACCCTAACAATCAGCTGGAATTATTCTAACTCCCATAAAATAAAAAAACCTTCAACTCGAATGATATTGAAGGTTTTTTATTTGCGATGATTTTTATAAATCTACCTAAAGTTTTTTTGCTGTTATCCAATTATAAATAGAAATATAAAATTTATATGCTATTAATTAATGAGAGACTTTAGATAAATCCTAAAAGATTATTTCTCGTAGCCATTATATATTGGCAGTAAATAATTTAAAACAGTACTATTGTCACATAAGGACTATACATAATAGGCTACAACCTGAATTAATTATGCAATTGATTTTTAAGCGCATACAGCTTGCTTCTAAGATTTTTTAGTAATAGAGGATCAAAAGCTTTGCCTTTTCCTTCATTCAAAAAGATCTTTTCTCCAATCGTAATCTTTAAAACATGCCCTTGCTTGTTAAAAAGTTCCGAGATTAGTTTGGAAGTCTGCAGCATGGGATGAATTGACTTTAGCATACTAAAGAAAAAACCATTGTTTCCGTGAAAATATATAGGTAAAATAGGCACATTTGCTTTGCTTATGATTTTACCCACCACAGGATGCCATTCCGGATCCGTGATTTCACTAGTTTTAAAATTATAAGACGAAACTTCTCCGGCAGGAAATATGGCAACAGGAGTTCCTTCTGCAAGAGCTTTCAGTGTCATTTTTAGTCCTGTAATACTCGCGGAGTTCTGCACATTTTCAAATGGATTTACTGCAATAATACATTTCTCAAGATTCGGAATTTTCTTCAGTAAAAAATTCCCCATATACATGGTATCAGGACGTACTTTTGCAATTGTACTTAATAAAGCCAGGGATTCGATACCGCCATAAGGATGGTTGGCAACTACTATAAAAGCTCCTTCACTGGGAATATTCAATAATTCTTTGCCATCAAGCTGAACTTCTACACCAATTTTCTTTAAGACATGATTAGCAAAATCCGCACCTTCGAGATTTCCTGCCTCTTTTACAATCGTATTTAAATTGTTTATTTTCATTACTTTCATTAAATAAGAAGGTAATCCCGGAATAGGAATTTTAGAGAGACCAGCAATTTCAGAAAATTTTTCTTTGGATATCAATGTCATATACTATATGTTACAGTTGTTAAGGTGGAGTGCGTAAATTAATAAAAGCCTAATAGAAAATTTGAATTAGTAATGATAATTGACTAATTCATAATGTTTTGTTTATAATAACTTGTTGTAGTGGAATAAAAATGCTGAATTGTATAAAGAAGAGCAGGTAATATTCATTGTTTTAATCATGCTCAAAGATACTCGGATTTTATATGCAAAAACTGAATATAAAAATAAAACAAATATCAGATGGTAAAGCTGTTAAACTTAACGTTCTGGACATATAGCTCTAAAAAATCAATAAACAGGACCTCAATAAACTAAAATTACTATAAAAGCAAAAATCCCATTTCGACTGAAATGGGATTTTTGTTATGCTTTTATTTCTATTTCTTCATTACATTTCGTTCAATTCATTGAACTCGTGCAAAGATTTTAAAGTGTTTTCGTAAAATAAGATGGCCGCAACAAGATTTCCTTTGTCAGAATATGGCATCATTTTTCTTTGAAACTCAACTGTAGTATCTAAGAAAGTTGTAGTACCAGCTGCCTGAGATTCTAATATTTTTTTGTGCACACCATCGTCCGGAATACCTAAGTCTGCCATCGT
>NZ_MUGR01000001.1:283822-284029 GCF_002217195.1 Flavobacterium aquidurense
AGTTCTCCTTTTTGCATACCGCTCAATTCTTTTTGATCATGGTATTTGCGGATTAGAGCTGTTGTACTAATAATACTTCTTGGAGCGTTTTTTGCTTGTGCTGAAATAGCGCCAGTTGCCATAAGCAAAAGGACACCTAGTAAAATAATCTTACTCTTCATTTTTTTTGTGTAATTGGTTGTAGATAAAAACAAAAATATATAAATT